>NZ_JAUBOS010000102.1:0-13615 GCF_036700365.1 Microcoleus sp. w2-18bC1 | reverse complement strand
ATGTTCAACTAAGCAAATCGAAAATTATTTTGCTCACTGCTGTTACTGTACCTCTTAGTCACGCAAAGTGCTGTATACACGATTATTTACTGATTAAATGATTAATAAATATTCTTAAAAAATGTGGAGTGCCAGCTTATAATTTAATGTTTTTAAATAACCAAGTCTTATATTTTCTAAAAAATTAACTATTAAATAATTGAATTAAGTGATTTGTTTTGTAGAGGTTGCAGATGTACGGTCGGAAAGGCTAAATATGCAAGTCAGAGAAACCAGTATCCACAAAGATTCGGGATTTTCAACTGATTTTTTTTCATACCCTGATTAAGTAATGCCAGATTTTGGAGTGATCTAACTCACGAGGAGAGCTCTTTGAACAGCAACTTGACCGCTTTAGCCACAGAATCCCGATCGCACTTACGTGTAATTGGGCATAAGTGCGATCGCCCCCAACGAACTCAACACAATCGAATTACTACCGGATCAGCGCTCAAAGTACCCGATATCGACTACAGTAAACACAAAATATTATTGGCGGTGATTTGAGTGATTGAGACTTTAGCAACAGGAATCGCAGCAGCCGGTTCGCTGCTAGCATTGGGCGGATTGGGCCTAGAGTTGAACTATCGCCGGACTGGGAGTGCAAATAAACTAGAACTAACAGCCGGAGAATGGCACTTAGCCATCTCCGAACCCAACCGCTATCTTTTAGTCGGGGAAATGGAGTTCCGCAACCTGACACAGCGATTTGAGATTATGTTGCCGGAAGTGCGGGCACAGGTGAAACTGCTGTCAGACGGAAGTTTGGATGGCGTTACCTCCGAGACAAAGGTGATTCCTTGCCACAAAGACGCAGCAGCCAGAGCAGACGATTACTGGTTCGGCTATATTGTTAAAGCCCAAAAAAACACGAAAATTAAAGTTTCTGTAGACATTCAAGGGCAAGATTTAACCAAATTGCAGTCGGCTTGGGTGCAAATACATTTCGTCACCTACGGCCCAGGCGGCCGCATCCCGAAAGTCCGTAACGTAGTAGTCCCGCTGCAATTTCCCAACTCGGAGACAGTACCTAATGCCCGAAATGTCGGAGTTGCCGAAGTTTTGCCGATTCGCACCCACATCCTGACGGAATTGGACAATCCCGTCGAAATTGTCAAGCGTTACGTGCTGCCCCGCGCCCAGAAAGGCGATATAGTCGCCCTGGCAGAAACTCCCCTAGCTTTGATGCAGGGACGCTATCGCCATCCCAGCGAAGTCAAACCCGGATGGGCGGCAAAGCGAGTGTGTTTGTTTTTCTTACCCATGTCGAGTTTGGCCACGGCTTGCGGGATGCAGACGTTGGTTGATGTAGTAGGCCCTTGGCGCGTAGTAGCAGCATTTGCGATCGGCGCTGTGGCTAAAATATTTGGCAAACCGGGAGTCTTTTACCAACTAGCAGGGGAACAAGCCAGGCTGATCGACGACGTTACCGGGACTTTGCCTCCCTTCGACCAATTTATTGTCCTCGGCCCGGACAATCCCCAGCAAGTTGTAGAAGAAATTCAACGAGAAACCGGACTTGCGGCAGCCATCGTAGACGCTAATGACTTGAAAGCAGTTAAGATATTAGCAGCGACCTCCGATTTATCGGTAACATTCTTAGAGCAAGCCTTGCGAAGCAACCCCGCCGGGAATGCTGACGAGCGCACACCAGTCGTTGTAATTCGACCTCTGCCACAAAAATCTTGAGTTGAAAACAGAAAATTAAAAATTCAAAAAGATGATTTGCAATTTTTAATTTTCGATCGAGCAAGAAAGGGAGAAGAATCAAAAGTTATAAGTTTTGAAATCAAAATTTACCCATTCAAAACTCCAAACTTATCTAACTCTTCCCCTTTCTGAATTTTTATTTTTAAATTTCCATTCTCCACTTTTATGCTATGACTTCATTTCCCTCCCAAAACCCAAACCAGGTTGTGATTCGCCCGTTTCAGTATCGCGATATCGAGGTGATGGAACAACTGTGCGCGGAAACAGCCGAAGAGCCAGAAAACCGCAAGGGCGCAAGCTGCGACGTGGTACTAGGTAGAAAGTTGCAGCAGATACGTCGCTGGTACGGACTACTAAAGATTTTTAGCTTGTTTCCCAACCCTTGTCAGTCCCTGTTCCGGGCCCATGTTGCCGAAGAAGAGGGGAACGTTAAGGGCATAATTCAGATTTCTCCTTTCAACCGCACCCGCAGCACTTGGCGGATCGATCGCCTAGGAGTAGACCCAGAAGCGCGCAGCAAAGGAATTGGTTCGATGCTGCTGCGGTACTGCTTTGAGGCAGTCTGGGAGGCGCGGACGTGGCTGCTGGAGGTGAATGTCGGCGACAACACTTCCCTGGCTTTGTACCGACAAAACGGGTTTCAGCCTTTGGCCCAGATGACTTACTGGACGATCGCCCCAGAACGCCTGCAAGAAATGGCTTCCTCGACGCCAGATTTGCCCAACCTGCTGCCCGTCAGCAACGCAGACGCTCAGTTGCTCTACCAACTGGATACCGCCTCTATGCCGCCGCTGGTGCGCCAAGTATTCGATCGCCACATTCAAGATTTCAAAACCAGTTTTGTCGGCGCTTTAGTCGAAGGCGTCAGACAGTGGCTGGGCAAAACAGAGGTAGTCAGCGGTTACGTGTTTGAACCGCAGCGCAAAGCCGCGATCGGCTATTTTCAGGTGCAGCTATCCCGCAACGGCAATCAGCCGCACGTCGCCCAGTTGACGGTACACCCGGCATACACTTGGCTTTACCCTGAACTGCTGTCCCAGATGGCGCGCCTTGTTCAAGATTTCCCGGTTCAAAGCCTGCAACTGGCTTCCGCTGACTATCAGCCGGAACGGGAAGCTTATTTAGAGCAATTTGGAGCAGTGCGCGTGGAACACAGTTTGCTAATGTCTCGATCGGTGTGGCACAAATTGCGCGAGTCCAAGTTGGTCTCTCTCGAAGGACTCCAGCTATCAGAAATGCTGCAAAGCTTCCAGCCAACTCGCAAACCCGTACCGGGCCGGATGTCCTGGCTCGGCCCGATGGCTGGGGAAGCAGCAGCAGGGCCCGCGTCGTCTGAGATAAAACCTCTGTTGGCTGACTCAGGAAACAGCCAAACGAATCAAGTTAACCCCTTGGGCAGCCAAAATTCCGAATCAGCAGCAACTGATGGCAGCAGCATTTTGCCTTTAAATTTGTCAGAGTTGCCTCTAGACGGCGGCTGGCCCGGAGAACTCAATTCTTAATAATTGAAAGCAGAAGGTAAAAGGTAGAAGACAGAAAAAAATAGAATTAATCATCCAATAAATCACTTTTTTCTGTCATAATCCCAAAATATCCCTTCTGCTTTTGATTGATATCAACCTAAGATTACCTATCTTCTTCTTACTTTCTTATCTTCTTTCTTCGCGTTCTTCGCGTCTTCGCGGTTCGTTAAAAAAAATCGGCAACTAACAAAGAAGTAAATCTAAAATCTAAAATCTAAAATCTAAAATCTAAAATTGCTTGATTGATAATGTCCAACGATAAATTATGGATTTCAGCCCTGGGATTAGATATCGGCCTTAAACGAGTCGGCATCGCCGGGTGTGACGGCACTGGTTTAATAGCTACGGGCATTACAACACTTGTACGATCGTCCTTCGATCAAGACGTAGCTTATCTCCGAGAAATCGTGCGAGAGCGGAGAGTTCAAATTTTGGTTGCAGGCTTGCCCTACTCCCTGAGCGGAGAATTAGGCACTCAAGCCCGACAAGTGCAGAAATATGCTACTCGCATCGCCACAGCCTTAGAGCTCCCCCTAGAATACGTGGACGAGCGCCTGACTTCGGTTGAGGCAGAGGAATTGATGAAAACACAAGGGATTTCCCTGTCGCAAAATAAGGGTGCGATCGATCGCAAAGCAGCGGCCCTGATTTTGCAGCAGTGGCTAGACGAGCGGAGGCAAAATATCTCCGCCCTTCCCAATCCTTGATAGGTGGTAACAAAGGCGTGATATCCTGGTTGTGCAAGTTTGCTACGCACACCTGTAACCCTTGACAAACTGGAGAAAATTCTGCTGTACCCTTGGTACTGAAGAAGCACAAAATCGTGATTTGTCCTCAGTGTCGCTTGCTGACTCGACTGAGATTTAACCGCTGCACTCCTCGCCTGTGGAAAAGGCCGCGAGTCTCGCGGTTTAAGCTTGTGGACTGGCGATTGCCCACTTAGCCAGAATATCGCCACGAAAATTCCCAATTGTCAAGCCAACGTTACTGAATTATTGACGGAAAACTAAGATACACGCGATGTCCTCATCCCCATACCGCAAAAAAGAGAATGGCAATTCCAACGAAGAGTCCGTCACCTTGACGGATGAAGTTGGGCGATCGCTGACTTGCAACATAGAATATTCTATGAACCTAGAAGGTGAAGAATACGCTTTGCTGCTGCCAATTGACTCGCCAGTAGAAATTTTTACCTGGCACGGAGACGATAACGACGAAGCCGCAATTCCTGTAGAAGACGAGACCGAAATTGATAAAATTTTTGATACCGCTAAAGTGGTCCTGCAAGAGCAGAACTTGACGCTCCGACGCACGGCGGTGACGCTGACTGTGGTTGGCGAATTGCCGGAATTTCCAGAAGAGGATATGGCATCCGATGTCGATCCAGATGAGGAGTCCGATTTCGAGGAACTGATGTGGCTGACCAGTTTCTACCACGAAGAACAGGAATATGCCATTTATACGCCTTTAGACCCGTTCTTTATCTTGGCTAGAATGGATGAGGACGGCAAGCCAGAATTGCTCTCAGAAGAAGAGTTCCAAAGGCTGGAACCGATGTTACCTATGCTGGAAGACCAGTTCTTTGACGAGCTTGATTAGATATTAATTGCAGGCACAAGGCCTGATGGCAAAAAGCAGAATTTTTTACTATTTTATAAAAAAGTAAACTGCTCGCCCGATCGAACTTTTTCTAGATGGCCGCTTCTGCCTTCGCGATCGGGCTTTTGAATTGAGCCGCGTGAATTGGGTCTTTTAAATGGCTTGTATTCGTAACTTTTCGGTCATCAATCGCAGGTCATCAGTCATTAGTCGCTAGTTAACCGCCGCTTATCCAGGACAACGGACTATGAATAAAGAACAAATGACAAAAAGCAGCACGCGCGAGAGCCGAAAAGGTACTCCGCAAGTCTCTAAATGGTTGTTTTATCTGGCCTTGCTGCCGGCAATCTGGGGGGTTTGCGCTTGGCAGGGCTGGGCTTGGTGGAGCTGGGCTTCGGCGCCACCTAAAATCACATCCTCATCGGGAAATCCGGCAGAGGATGCTGCTGTTTCGATCCAAATTCCGGAGGGTACTCCCAGTCAAAAAATTGGCCGGGATTTAGAGGCCGCGGGGTTGATTCGATCGAGCTCGGCATGGAATATGTGGGCCCGCTGGCTGACTCTGCAAAACCGCGAGGGAGGTTTTAAAGCAGGAACTTACCAACTTTCGCCTACTCAGCCTCTGAGTGCAGTTGCTGACAAAATTTGGAAGGGCGAAGTCGCACAGCAGAGTTTCACTATTCCAGAAGGGTGGTCGCTGCAACAAATGAGCGCTTATTTTGAAGCGCAAGGTTTTTTTCCGGCTAAAAATTTTATGGCGGTGGCGAGTCAAGTTCCCTACGCTCAGTACCCTTGGCTACCGAGCGGATTGCCTCACTTGGAAGGGTTTTTGTACCCGGATACTTATCAGCTAGACGGAGATGCAATTAGCCCGGAAGCTGTCATCAAGCAAATGCTCGGTCGCTTCGAGCAGTTGGCTTTGCCGATCTATCAAAAGAATCAGAAGAATACTAAGCTGGATTTGAAAGAGTGGGTGACGCTGGCGAGTATTGTGGAAAAAGAGGCTGTGGTGGCGAGCGAGCGCAATAGAATTTCAGGGGTATTCAACAACCGTCTGAATCAGGGTATGCCCTTGGGTTCTGACCCTACGGTTGAATACGCCCTCGGCATTAGGCAAACTAAGGAGAAGCCTTTGACTTTCAAGCAGGTAGAAACGCCTTCTCCTTACAATACTTATATCAATGTAGGCTTGCCACCAACTCCGATCGCATCTCCGGGAATAGCAAGTCTGGAAGCGACTCTGAGTCCTGAAAATACAGAATACCTGTACTTTATGGCGCGGTACGACGGCACTCACATTTTCAGTCGCACTCTGGCCGAACACAATGCTGCTGTGGCTCAAGTTGACCAAAAAGTGCGATCGACTCAATAAATGGGCAATGACTAATACAAAAGTAAAAAGTCAAAAGTCACAAAGCAAAAGCAATAATTATTCACTTTTGATTTTTTACTTTTTTAATCTTTAACTTCCAATTTCTTATTTGTCAATCTAAAACCTAAAATCTAAAATCATTATGACTTGGGGTAAAATACTACAGCCTGACTTAGTTCTAGGCGATTCAGTCATGAAGTTAACGGCTGATATTCTTCAGGAATATAATATTAAAGGATTAGTTTTGGATGTGGACGAAACTCTCGTTCCCATCACAGCAATGAATGCTTCTCCTGAACTCACCCTGTGGGTGGAAGAAATAAAACCCGTAGTATCGCTATGGTTGGCGAGCAATAATTTAAGTCAGACTCGGATCGGTCGGATTGCTGAGTCTTTGAATCTACCTTACATCACGGGTGCGGCTAAGCCGTCGCGCCGCAAGTTGCGAAGGGCTATTAATGCGATGAATTTGCCGGTGGAACAGGTGGCGATGGTGGGCGATCGACTTTTTACTGATGTTTTAGCAGGCAATCGTTTGGGTATGTTTACTATTTTAGTGGAACCAATGGTTGATGCTGGCTATGCGCTTCGCAAGTATCCGGTGCGCTCTTTTGAAGTTTGGGTTTCTCAAGCTTTGGGGGCTTCTCTGAAAATTAAAGATTAGTCAGTAGTCATTAGTCAGTAGTCATTAGTCATTAGCTATTAATGCGGAGGGCGGGTTTATAAATATCCACGACGTGAATCATAGATTTTGGTGAAGCCGCCCCTACAGTATTGGTTATAATCAACTAGACATCTCCAGAAAAGCCAGCTTTGAACAGGCATCCTGCCTGTTCCACAATAATTATTGGAGATGTCTACTGGAAATGATATTATCACTAATAACTAATAACTACCGACTACTGACTAATGACTACTGACTAATGACTAAAACTATTGTTGTTAAAATTGGAACTTCGACTCTGACTCGATCGACTACCGGAAACTTAGCTCTTTCAACTATTGCTGCATTGGTCGAAATTTTAGCTGATTTGCGGCAGCAAGGCCATCGAGTAGTTTTGGTTTCTTCCGGTGCGGTTGGAGTTGGCTGCGCGCGCTTGGGTTTGACGGAACGCCCGCGAAACATTGCTATGAAACAGGCTGTGGCGGCTGTGGGCCAAGGGCGGCTGATGCGGGTGTACGATGACTTGTTTACTACTCTGCAACAGCCGATCGCTCAAGTATTGCTCACCAGGGGCGATTTAGTGCAGCGTAATGGTTATGTTAATGCTTACAATACTTTTCAGCAACTGCTCAGATTGGGAGTGATTCCGATCGTCAATGAAAACGATACAGTAGCGGTAGACGAACTCAAATTTGGCGATAACGACACGCTTTCGGCGCTAGTAGCGAGTTTGGTAGAAGCAGATTGGTTGTTTGTACTCACAGATGTCGATCGGCTGTATTCGGCCGATCCGCGCAGCAATCCCGACGCGCAGCCGATCGCCCTAGTCCAAAGTATGGCACAGCTCACAGAATTTCAGGTGCAAACAGGAGATTCCCGCAGCGGTTGGGGAACAGGCGGAATGGTGACAAAAATTGAAGCGGCGAGAATAGCAACTGCATCGGGAGTGCGGACTGTTATCACTGACGGCTGCTTTCCTGGTAATATCGATAAAATACTCAACGGAGAGTCGATCGGCACTCAATTTGAGCCTCAACCGCGCCCTGTAAACGCTCGCAAACACTGGATAGCTAACGTGCTAATTCCAGCAGGAAAAATATATTTAGATGCGGGTGCGGTCAAGGCAATTTCCCAGGGTGGAAAATCGCTTTTAGCTGCGGGTATTGCTCAAGTAGAAGGAGAATTTCAAGCTGATGATTCCGTGCAGTTGTGCGATGCAGCCGGCAAGCAAATTGCTAGAGGACTTGTGAATTATAGCAGTTTAGAACTGAGACAAATCCAGGGCTGCAAGTCAGAAAAAATTGCTGAGATTTTAGGCTATGCAGGCGTAGAAACGGCGGTACACCGAGATAATTTAGTGATTGTTTAAACTAACAAATATCGAGACAGTCGATCGGGCAATGAGCGAAGGCAGAAATTGGGGATATTTGCAGCACAGTCTTGCAAGAATTTGTTTGGCTGTGTTGGAACAGCTCGTTCATCGCTTCTGTAAACAGTTCAAATAAGTTTTGTGCTAATTCTAAAGCTGCTTGGTATTCCGCACCTGTAAGTTTGATCTCTGCTAAAACTTCCAGCATCTCTGGCGTGTTTAAAAGGTGATAATTTTCTAAACCCCCATAACCTCCTCCAAAATCAACAGATTCTTTTTGGTTAATTTGCTGTAATTCCATTACCACTGCTAGCGCTGCCTCAAAAAAAACTTGGGCAGTTCCTTCGAGGACTTCCACTAACACCAGTTTCTGAATGGGAGAGGCTTTCCAAGCGTAGCGTTCGATCACTGAACAAAGCGAGCGAGTTTTTTTAGTTTCTTCACCCCAAAGCAGTCTGAAGTCGCCGTAACTTATTAATTGATTTAAGCCCAGTTCCTCTAGGTATTCTAGATAGTCGTGCCAGTAATAGTTTTTTTTATAAGTATATTTATTAATTAGTTCCTGAACTTTGTTATTACTAGAAGATTCTCGCAATACATATTTATTTAAATCGCTCAATCCCACAGCCAAAGGAGCGAGTACAGGTGCAAAAATTAGTCGTTGATTCGCGTGAATGTGTTTGTTGGCTAGAAAGTCAAACAAGGGCAATTTGGTAAACTCTTGCTTTTTGGGTTCAATGAATGCTACAATGGCTTTCATACTTTTTTCGCCTGAATATTTGCTGTCAAGATAATCTTCATACCTCAGTTAATTATCTATATTTTCGAGCCAAAATAATTGTGTTTATTATCATACATATTTGTATTTGAGATCATAGGTAAGAGTGTTTGCAGTCACAGCAAATTGTGACGGAAAGCATCCCGGATACAAGCCCCCGGATTCATTCCTTCGCAGACTCAGGACGGAAAAATAAAAAACCTGTATCCGATAAGCCAGCCCCTGAATTTATCCGTGGGGTCAATGCTTCCAATCTAAAATCTAAAATCTAAAATCTAAAATCTAAAATCTAAAATCGATTGACTTGTATCATATTGTGCCCGAAGTTCGAGCATCTTGTTCCCTAGAGATAAAATGTTCTACATTTAAATTGCATATTTCTATCGTTGCTCAAAACCACCCCACAAGAGTTTGATTATTTAGTGACCGATAATTTAAAGCTGATTAACTTAATAGGCGAGTGTTCATTCTGCTCGCAGTGCTAAAAAATGCTTTTTACAAAATCGCGGTGATCCATGCAAATCAGTCCTAGACGCATAGGAGTCTCGAAACCAGGTTTCTTTGCAGATTCATCGCTGCTCAACAAAAATTTTTCTGAGAAACCCGGTTTCTTTAAGCCTTGGTTTTATTGCTTCTTCCCTCTTTTCTCTTCCCTCTTCTTATTCCTTCTTCCTTCTTCCTGCTGTCATAAGTCTCCAAATGACAATTTCCCCTTCTCAGAATTGCCTTTAGGTGCGTTCTGAGTTACTCTATCTTTTGGATCAGTTAACACAATTATAGGAGTTAATCTTGGAACGGACTTTTTTAGCGATTAAGCCCGACGGCGTACAACGCGGACTCGTCGGCGAAATTATCGGTCGTTTTGAAGCCAAGGGCTTTAAGCTAGTTGGTATGAAGCTGATGACTGCGAGTCGCGAACTAGCGGAACAACATTATGATGTTCACAAAGAAAAACCATTCTTTGCTGGATTGGTAAACTTTATCACTTCAGGCCCTGTAGTGGCGATGGTTTGGGAAGGTGACGGCGTTGTGGCCTCGGCGAGAAAAATCATTGGCGCCACAAATCCTCTGAATGCAGAACCTGCGACAATTCGGGGCGATTTTGCCGTCAATGTCGGCCGTAATCTCATTCACGGTTCTGATGCTGTCGAGACTGCCCGTGCGGAAATTAGCCTTTGGTTCAAGGAAGAAGAATTGAGTGCTTGGACACCTTGTTTAACTCCTTGGATTGTGGAATAGTTTTGATATTCTCCCGGTGGTTAATCGGGAGATATAGCCTTTTTTAGACAGATGAAATATCATGTCGCTGACTCACTCATAACTGTAAACTATAGAATAGTTTGAGATTTTTTCTTGTTACCAGGAGCTTCCTGGTAACGAGAAGAAAAAACGTTAATCGGAACTTAAAAACTCCAAATAATTATTAGTCAATTCTTTGACTGCTAATTCGTAAAACTGTTGACCGTGTTCGGGGGTTGCTAATCCCGGATTTGAACCCATTCTCCCGTCGGGAAATCGGCGGCGGAAATCAGCGGCACCGTAAATTTTGTGCCCGGAAGCGACTTCTTCCGAAAGCGGAGCTTGCTTGATTGCTTCTGGATAAAGGTACTGGGTTAAGGCGACTTCGCTGGGGGTGGCGTGGGAACCTTCTTGGTTTCCGTATAATTCTTTTGCTAGTTGGTAAACTGAACCGCACATGAACCAGTTGCCGATTTGACACTGAATTTTATCGGCATTTGGTAAATGCAAGTCTGATAAATGCGCGTATGTCTCGGAAAATGCTGCTTTCATTGTCGCAATGTTGCCACCATGACCGTTAATGAAGAAATATTTCTCAAATCCCGCTTTTGCCAAAGATGTGATATAATCCCTGATTACCAGTATTAGCGTCTGCGGTCGGAAGCTGATTGTGCCGGGAAAGCTGGTGTGGTGCAAAGCCATCCCGACATTAATTGTGGGGCCGATTAAGGCATTGGCAGCTTCACCGACACCGCGGGCGATCGCCTTGGCAGCAATGGCGTCAGTTCCGATCAAGCCGGTGGGCCCGTGCTGTTCGGTGGAGCCGATCGGGATAATTATGCCTCGCGAGCTTTCGAGATAAGCTTCTACCTCGGGCCAGGTACTCAAATGCAGCAACATGATAGGCAGTCTACAGAATTTTTACTTGCTATTGTCGATCGTAGCCGGCACGGGAAGAATAAGGAATTTGGAGCAACTTATTATTGTATTCTTAAAAAAAGCTCTTAAAGTGCGATCGCAACTTTACCGTTATATTACTTAACGTTAATAATTTAACCACTTGATGGCCAAAACTTTACCTTTTAATAACCTTTTAAGAGTAGTATAACAAGCATATCCCTCTAGATTGGGTGTTACGTGGTCAATTAACAGCGGGCAATGTTTTATGAAATTAACACCGACCCCGAAAAATGACCAGACTTCTGAGGCCTGGACGCAGGCAGACAGCGCGGTTCCGGCAACTGCTCTACGGCTGTATTCCTTACACGAGCAAGTAGTAAAGGTCGAGCGCGTGCCTGTAGGATGGGCTGGCGAAAGATTCTAAGCGATCGAACTTTCTGGCGATCGTACAAGCGATCTCCGCGCGAGAGTGTCTCAGCTACTGAAGAAGACACCGAGCGCTAGCTACATACAAACATAACTCCCACTGATATTTATGTCTTCTGCTGAATTAAGCGAAAGTCCTTCAAGGCTGGCTGTTGGACAAGCCGGCCGTATCTTGTTATTGGAAGGTGAAGATCTGTTGCGGGAAATGCTAGCTTTAGCCCTTAAAGAACAGGGCTACGAGGTGGTGGTTACTAGCGACGGGCGCAACGCTCTGCCTTCTGTACAAGCTGCTTCGTCATACCACGGTGAATTTGCCTTTAACCTGTTAATTATGGATTCAATTAACGGTTTGGATCTGTGTCGAATGTTACGGCATCAAGGAAATCCCGTCCCTATTTTGATTATCGGTGCTAGAGGAAGTGCCAACAATTGCGCTTTTTACCTCGAAGCCGGATCTGATGATTATCTGACCAAACCTTTTGGAATGCGGGAGTTTATCGCTCGCTGTCGGGCGCTGATGCGGCGCCAGCGCCTCGGTCAGTTGCGACAACCGATGATGCTGCAATATAAGAGCATAACTCTGTATCCTGAAGAGTGCCGCGTGTTGGTTCGTGGTCTGGAAGTGAAATTTTCTCCTAAACAGTTTCGCTTACTAGAACTATTTATGAGTTATCCCCGGCGAGTTTGGTCCCGCGATCAGTTGCTGGAAAAAATTTGGGGTCAAGATTTTATCGGAGACAGCAAAACAGTTGATGTTCACATCCGCTGGCTGCGCGAAAAGTTGGAAATAGATCCGGCCCAACCGGAATATATCATTACGGTACGAGGGTTTGGCTATCGATTTGGTTAAATTATTAAATCAGTTGTAGGGTGGTA
This sequence comes from Microcoleus sp. w2-18bC1, assembly GCF_036700365.1. Lineage (NCBI taxonomy): Bacteria > Bacillati > Cyanobacteriota > Cyanophyceae > Oscillatoriales > Microcoleaceae > Microcoleus > Microcoleus sp. w2-18bC1. Next base: position 1,120 of record NZ_JAUBOS010000102.1, on the reverse strand, counting down.
AATTACAGTCGGATAGACAAATAAGGACACAACATTTTTGTGCCCTTATTTGTCTATGGAGGGTGGGCAATACAATAGCTTGGAGGTGCAACCAGTAGAGATATTCCAGCGATTGTTGCCGTTCTCTTTTACCCTGGGCGATCGGTATCAACTGAGATATTGCACCATTGTCAAAAACAGGCAAGATGACTGCTCCACAAAGAATTTTCTTGTGGAACAGGCCCGAAAGCCTGTTCATAAAAAGCGAAGCGTGCAACATCTCAGTATAAATCAAAACTCCCCCGTCCACTCCCAACAATGAAGTTTCCAGCAATCTCCCGCAACCGCAACAGCCGCCACCATATCTGAACTCGGAATTAATTCCATTAAAGACCATCTCGATGCTTCTTCAGGGTTGTCTTCAACATTTAACAGCGCGGCAGGTTCTCCTGGTGCGAGGGTGACATCAAACTGATTCAGGGGAATAGAAAGTCCTTTACCTACTGCTTTGATATAGGCTTCTTTGCGAGTCCAGCAGGTGAAAAAAGCTCGGGGTTGGAGATGTTCTGGGAGCGAACGCAACACAGAGTGTTCTAATGGTGAAAAAAACTTTCCCGCAATTTCTAGGCAAGGAAAGTTGGTATTTATGCCTTCAATATCCACACCAATATCTCGATTTTTGGTAATAGCAATTAGAGCAATACTCCGAGAGTGAGACAAATTGAAACGCAGGGTATTTCCACCTTGGGCGGCGATGATAGAGGGTTTGCCGTAGGGATTGTAGTAAAAGCGCAAAATGTGAGGATTTATGTTAAGATAGCGACTCAGAATCGCTCTGAGTACCCCACGACTCACAATAAATTGCGATCGACCTTTGGGAAAGTGAAAACCCTCGGCTTTTGTCCGCTCGTCGGTAGAGAGAGTCTGTTGTAAACTCTGCAAGCAAGATTCTGTTTGAGTCAGAGAGACGCGCCAAACATGAATTTCTCCCAGATCCAATGTCAAGTCTAGCGGTGGGGAATTCCACGAAGGAACAACAGCAATCATATATTTACCCGGCTTGATCCAACCCACATTCCGCAGATGTGTGTGGAATTTTTTTATCAGTTGTGAAAAGTTGGAGTCAAAAAGTTTTTCCGTT
>NZ_JAUBOS010000152.1:0-1854 GCF_036700365.1 Microcoleus sp. w2-18bC1 | reverse complement strand
CATGTGTCCTATTTTATGACACTTTGTGTACTCTGCTTACTTTTTTTCTCTCCTACCCCTACTTATTGAGCCGATACAAAAAGTATCCCCACAAAAATCTTTTCTAATGTGGCACCCAATTTGGGATGGCGTGCGGCTAAAATATAAATAGTCACAAAAACGATAAGCGTTAAACACAATAGCATCAACGCAAACATCGGCACCCTTAAAATATCTCTCATGGCTTTACCTCTATCATAAATTTGTTACTACCTATGAAATGGCTTACTCTCCCTGCTGTACAACTGCCACTGCTGGCGCTGGTACTCACTTTCTCCTATCCTCAAACCAACCTCGCTCAGTCGCCCGCCCCCGCAACAAGTATTAATACTGACTACTATCTAGGTGGTGGAGACAATATTAGAATTGATATCTACGATCTGCCCCAGCTTAGTGGGGAGTATCAAATTCCCGCTGGGGGAGCTATTCAAATCCCCATTATTGGTAGTATTGCGCTTCAAGGATTAACTTTAGAACAGGCAGCCCAAGTTATCAGTAGAGCTTATGGGCAGGTCGTAAAAAGACCTTTAGTTACAATCAGTTTACAAGCTGCCCGCCCGCTTAATATTTGGTTATCGGGTGAAATAAGTCGTCCCGGCTCCTACTTATTGCCCCTAGCTAATGGAGGCGGAAACAGACCATCAGTTCAGTTTCCCACGCTTCCTCAAGCTTTAGAAAAAGCTGGGGGTATTCGAGCTAGCGCTGATATTCGACGAATAATTGTGCGGCGTCGGCTTACGACTAACAAAGAAATAACTATCACTTATAATCTGTGGGATTATTTACAAAGTGGTCAGACCAGCCAAGATATCACCTTGCGAGATGGAGATCAAATCTTGGTTCCCCCTCAAGAAACAATTAATTTAGCAGAAACAAATCAACTTAGTGAATCTAATTTTTCTATACCAGCAGAGCAACCCCGTACTGTTTCAGTATTCGGAGAGGTGAAGCGTCCCGGTAGATATGTAGCGATTGGTGGTGATACCCAAAATGGTGAAAGAACTAACGGACAGCCGACCATTATTCGTGCTCTACAACTAGCTGGTGGAATCACATCAATCGCCGATATTCGCCAAATCCAACTCCAACGTTATACTAGAGGTGGCAAACAACAAATTAGAACTATTAACCTCTGGCAATATTTGCAAGAACAAGATACCTCTCAAGATACTATACTACAAGAAGGGGATATCATCTTTGTCCCAACAGCGACAGCGATCGACCCGGGAGAAGTTTCTGTTCTAGCTAATGCTAGCTTTGCTCCGGGGACTGTGCAAGTGAGTGTGATCGGAGAAGTCAATACTCCGGGTGGACTCAAATTACCTCCTAATACTACCTTAAATCAAGCAATTATGAGTGCGGGGGGTTTCAGACAAAGTCGCGCTAACTCTAGATATGTGGAACTGATCAGGCTGAATCCTAATGGCACTATATCCCGATCGCAAGTAGCAATTAATTTGAATCAAGGAATCGACGCTCAAAGCAACCCACTGATTCAAGATAATGACATAATTATAGTGGCACGTTCGAGGACTGCTATCTTGGTAGATAACATTAACACTGTTCTATCACCAGTTAATAATATTATTGGTGGAATTCTAGTTCCCACCCGATTCATAGAGCTACTCAGACTATTAGGAAATTAGGAATTAAATAGTAACATTTCTGCTATGGATAAAAAACTGTTGTCTTCCCTAAAGAATGACCTTAATGGTCAATATTTGTCGGTTCCCTCTGCTAATTAGGGCTTGCTGAATAATCGATCGCACATCAAGAATAAGAGCGATCGATATCTTCAAGCCGAGTTAAATATAA
>NZ_JAUBOS010000151.1:0-1860 GCF_036700365.1 Microcoleus sp. w2-18bC1 | reverse complement strand
TCATTGTAGTTTTTTTTCCATGATTATGGGATGTTTGGTTTCACCCTTTTTTAATTCGCCAACAGTCTCTTGAAATCCCTTCTACACCAAAGTGACGGCGATTGAAATCGCTTTTACAGAAACAAAGCCCGCCTGCGCGGGCTGAAAAAATCAATAGTGACAGGCATTGAAATCTTTTCTAAATACAGATGACGGCGATTGAAATCAGTTTTACACAGACAAAGCCCGCCGGAATCAGGCTGGAAGAAGAGATAATTTTTATAGTTTCGTTATTGAAAATAGGAATTCAATCGAGAATATGGCTATTTTACAATTTTTATTGGTAATGGGTTTGGGCGGATTCGCAGGCTTGTTGATTGTAAAAAATGTGAATGAAAACAAGCAAAAGCAGCGGTTAGATGAGGCTTTTTATCAGTTGTTGGAAACTCAAAACAGTCAAATTTCGCTGATTCAACTGGCGGCTAATGCTAGGGTTGAGGCTGAAGTTGCTCAGCAGTATTTAACTCGGCAAGTTAAGATTTTTTCGGCGGTTTTAGAGGTAGATGATGAAGGAGATACTTTTTATAGGTTTCCTAGGTTGCGCTTACCACCGAGTTCGGGTAAGGAATGGTGAAGTGAGAAAGCGCGATCGACTAATTCAAATTTATGCAAGTTAAAGATATCGGTGAACAAGGCCTTTTAAGGATATTGCAAAAATTCTGCCCCGCAGAGATAGTGGGTGATGATTGCGCTGTCATGGCTACAAATCCCAACCAATCTCTGGCTATCACTACAGATATGTTGGTGGATGGAGTGCATTTTAGCGATCGCACTACGGGGCCTTATTACGCAGGATGGCGCGCCGCAGCGGCGAATTTGTCGGATCTGGCTGCGATGGGAGCAAAGCCTCTGGCGGTGACTGTAGCCATTGCTGTGGCGGCGGATACGGCTGTGGAGTGGGTTGAAGAGTTTTATCGGGGAATGACGGCTTGCTTGCAAGAATATCATACGCCGATCGTCGGTGGCGATGTTGTGCGATCGCCGGTTGTGACTGTGGCGATTACGGCTTTTGGACAAGTTGAGTGCGATCGTACCATTAGTCGGTCAAATGCGCGATCGGGCTGGGCGATTGTCGCTACTGGGGTTCACGGAGCCTCCCGCGCGGGATTAGAATTGCTGTTAAATCCAGAATTCGGGCAAAATCTTACAGAAGCAGATCGAACTTCTTTAATTGTCGCTCACCAGCGCCCTAAACCGAGGCTGGATGTGTTGCCGGTTGTTTGGGAAATATTAGCTTCCGAAGGCGCGATGGAACCCCCCCTCAGTCCCCCCCTTGCTAAGGGGGGGAAGCAAGATTTCCATTCTCCCCCCCTTAGCAAGGGGGGGCCGGGGGGGACTCAATCCCCAATTGCAATCGCCGGAATGGACAGCAGCGACGGTTTAGCAGATGCGATTATTCAAATTTGTCGGGCTAGCGGTGTTGGCGGAAAAGTCGATCGTACAAAAATACCAATTCCCGATATTTTCAGCGAAATTGTATCAACCCAAAAAGCTTTAGATTGGGCATTATACGGCGGCGAAGACTTCGAGTTAGTGCTGTTTTTGCCAATAACCAGCGCTCAGTTATTGGTAGAAAAAATAGGAAACCGAGCCGCGATAGTGGGAATCGCTACGGATAGCACCGATATCTGGTTGACTGATAGCAGCGGTATTTATTCTGATGCTATATTAAAGCTTGATCGGGGATTCCAACACTTCTGAATTATCTCGCTTGTCCGCATAGGCTGACTTGGTTTGTGTAGACGCGGTTTCAAGAGACTGTTGGCGAATTAAAAAAGGGTGAAACCAAACATCCCATAATCATGGAAAAAAAACTACAAT
>NZ_JAUBOS010000101.1:0-14067 GCF_036700365.1 Microcoleus sp. w2-18bC1 | reverse complement strand
AGTTTCCCACGATCCCAGACCCATGCAAATACTACCCTTGACAATTTCCCTTTTTCCTTAACTTGTCACCAATGCTGCCAGATGAATCTTAAAGAAATGCTAAACCTCGCCGATCGCATAGTTTTCGAGAAAACAGGTCAGCACCTTGACGATTTACAAGCAGCGGTACTGCGGGGAACTCTACAACGCGAGAAATACAAAGAAATAGCGAAAGATTTTGACTGTTCGGAAAGTCGCATCAGGGAAATCGGATCGGAATTATGGCAGATACTTTCAGAAGAGTTGGGAGAAGATGTTAATAAAACAAATTTTAGATCGGCAATGGAGAGGTTGGAAGTTTCAATATATTCAAACGTTGCACAAGAAGAATCGGTGCAAATTAACAGCGTTAATATCTGTGGAGAAGCTAGACACCCGCCAAATATCCCAAACTCAAACCCACCAAATCAGGAAACATCTAACCCAAAACAAACCAAAACTCTACATCAAGATTTAAGCGAAATGCCAGAGTTGGGTGATTTCTTCGATCGCACTCCCGAACTCCAAACCCTCACCACCTGGATTCTACAACAACGCTGTCGCCTCATCACCCTCACCGGCATCAGCGGTATCGGCAAAACCACCTTAGCAGTGCAACTCCTACAACAAATTAAAGACGAGTTTGATTACGCAGTTTGGTACACACTAGACGAATTCCCCACCCTAGAAAAATTTCAATCTCACCTAATACAGCTTTTTTGCCATTCCGAAAAAGAAGATTCATCCCCAACAAACCAAAAACGCTTACCGCTGATTAAGTATTTACAAAACCATCGCTGTTTAATAATCTTAGATGACGTTCACAACCTTTTCTGTAGTGGCGAATTGGCAGGAAAATACAAACCAGAATCCGAAGAATATCGCACCTTCTTCAAACAAATAGAAAAATTATCCCATCAAAGCTGCTTTATGTTAATCGGTTGGGAACAACCGAGAGAAGTGACTCAAGCTAAAAACCAAAATACTTCTATTCGCACTTTACAAGTCAAAGGTTTAGGCCTCGCCGCCGGACGGGAAATACTCAGAGATTATGGGTTAGAAGAAATCGACAACACTGAAACTCTCATTCATCGTTACCAAGGCAATCCTCTATGGTTACAAAGCGTAGCGAATCTGATTGAAGACTTGGGTGGAGGCGTGACAGAGTTATTACCAAATGATACCATATTGTTGCCGGAAGATTTGAAAGATGTTTTACAGCAGCAGTTCGATCGCCTATCAGAACTGGAAAAACAAGTAATCTCATTGTTAGCGAAAGAAAGCCAGCCAATCAACCGGGCAAAATTGCTAGAAAATGACATAATTCCGGCTTCAGATTTGCTAAATGCGCTGCAATCTCTATGGCGGCGCTGCTTGATTGAACAACAAGCAAATTTTTACACGATTTCACCTGTACTGAGGCAATATGCGATCGCCCATACAGTGTAATTTATACAACCATTGCTTGCATTCTCGCCCTTCACCCAAATTATTAGGAGTGGCAATGGGCGATCGGGTAAATGGGGCGATCGGTTCGATAGAATAATTGGTAGTAGCAATTCCATTGTTTGTCATGACGCTGAAAGAATTAGAGCCTCAACTGCTGGCACTCTCTGACGACGAAAAAGCTCAAGTCGTTCAACTCCTATCCCAAGGCAAAATCACTCCTTGGCGCGGTATAGAAAAAACGCCTGGTGTTTGTGGCGGGAGTGCCTGCATTGCTGGAACTCGCATCGCCGTTTGGGGACTTGTAGAAGCTCGTCGCATTGGCTACAGCGAAGCTGATTTACTCACAAGCTATCTATCGCTATCTGCGACTGATATTGCTAATGCTTGGGCATACGCCGAAGCTTTCTCCGATGAAATTGAAACAGAAATTCGGGAAAACAATGAAGTGATGGACGAGAATTTGTAGCAGATGGCACGTCTCTATGCCGATGAGCAATACCCCTATCCTGTTGTAGAATTACTGAGAGCTTTAGGACACGATGTTTTGACTGTTCAAGAAGCAGGCAGAGCGAATCAGAAAATTCCTGACCCGGATGTTTTAGCTTTTGCTAGTAGCGAAAAACCGGTCGTCATTACCGAAAACCGTAAAGATTTCTTTCTGCTGCACCGCATACAGCCCCTTCATGCTGGCATTATCGCCTGTACGAACGATCGCAATTGAGAAGCGCTGGCTAACCGAATCAACGCGGCTATTACAGCAGAAGAATCTTTGCAAGGTAAACTGATTCGTGTTGTGCGCCCTTGACAGTAACTTAGACGGCACTGATGCCTTGCCCTAAATGCTTCAAGACTTGAAAAGCCGATCGCAATTCACTTCGCACAGTATAAATCGAAAATGCCCGCGATAACCCGTATTCGGCTGTAGGTTGAGCCTTGACTTTCACAAACAACACATCATCGCCATTCGTCAACATACCAAATCTCGGTTTATCCAGATCAGGATTTGCCATCATGTATGCTAATGCTTGGGGTAATGCCGATCGCGTCGATATCGTAGTCTTCTTACACTCCAAAACCATTACCCAAAGCTGATTCGGCAAAATCAAAATATCAATTCGTCCGCGCAGGGTTTCTTCCCCATCATCGATCGCAATTTCGATAGCAGCTTCAGCCTTCATCTTGAAAGGTGGATCGTAGAATCCCGCCAGTTCTAAAAAAGGTGATGCCACCAGCAAAGTCACTGCCCCTTCTAACAATTCTCCATCGGCCCTATGATATAGCAATCTGCGTCGTAGCGTATCCAAAGCAGTCTGTTCAGAATCGCTGAGAGTTGGCAATTGGGCTTGCCACTCTGTAAAAAAAGCCTCATCCTCATTTCGGCTCAAATTCAACCTTGATTCAGCCTCAGCCAGGCTTTTAATAGCTTCTGTAACTGCAATAACCTTTGCCATTCGTTCACCTTTGATTCAAACCGTTGAATTTCCCACGAACATTAGCTTCATTGTAAGAAAAAGTAGGGATACTGCTATAGCGATCGCAGTTTTCAATATCACTTCTATGGGTTTGTGTCCAAAAACAAAAACCGGGCAACTCCACAGCTACCCGGCAATCCTAACTTTAGACCTCAGACAAATCTAAAATCTAAAACGTAAAATTCTTAAACAGCCACAGTCTTCTTAGCAGAAGAGCTCAATTCGCCCTTAGCATACTTAGCTGCAAAATCGTCCAAAGACACTTGCTTAATCTTTGTACCGTGACCAGCGCAACCGAAAGAATTATAGCGATCGCTACAAACCTTCTGCATATACTTGATCGACGGCTTCAAGAAGTGGCGGGGGTCAAACTCATCGGGCTTGGCAAACAAAGCTTCGCGCACCGCAGCAGTAATCGCCAAACGGTTGTCAGTATCGATATTGATCTTGCGAACACCGCACTTGATGCCCTTTTGGATTTCTTCCACAGGTACGCCGTAGGTTTCGCGGATTTTGCCACCATTGCTGTTGATGATTTCCAGCAATTCTTGGGGCACAGAAGAAGAACCGTGCATTACCAAGTGAGTATTCGGCAAGCGGCGGTGAATTTCTTCAATGCGGCTGATTGCCAAAATTTCGCCAGTCGGCTTGCGAGTGAACTTGTAAGCGCCGTGAGAAGTGCCGATCGCGACTGCTAGAGCATCAACGCCGGTTTGCTCAACGAAATCCACAGCTTGTTCAGGATCTGTCAGCAACTGATCGTGAGAAAGCGCACCTTCAAAGCCGTGGCCGTCTTCTGCTTCGCCCATTCCTGTTTCCAGAGAACCCAAGCAACCCAGTTCGCCTTCAACGCTAACGCCGATCGAATGAGCAACATTCACCACATCGCGAGTAACTTGAACGTTGTACTCGTAGCTGGCGGGAGTCTTAGCATCCGCTTCCAGAGAACCGTCCATCATCACGCTGGTGAAACCTTGGCGCATGGCCGAATAGCAAGTGCCGGGGGCATTGCCGTGGTCTTGGTGCATGGAAATGGGAATGTGAGGATAGGTTTCAACTGCTGCCAAAATCAAGTGGCGCAGGAAATTTTCGCCAGCGTAGGAGCGAGCGCCGCGAGAAGCTTGCAGAATCACAGGGCTGTTGGTTTCGTCAGCAGCGCGCATGATCGCTTGGATTTGCTCCATGTTGTTGACGTTGTAAGCCGGTAGGCCGTAACCATTTTCAGCCGCGTGGTCGAGCAGCAATCGCATAGGTACAAGCGCCATAGATATTCCTCCTAATTATTTGTGATTTTTGGGCAGTGAATTTTGGACAAGCTTAATTCTTACGATAATATTAAGACAATTTGCCACCGATCGCGCACTATCTTTCCAGATTTACTTAAAAGTTCAAAAAACAAAATTTTGAGTTCCGAGCATTTAGCTCAAAACTCAAAATTCTTAACTCACAAATTTTTTATGGGTCGCCCGGGATTTGAACCCGAGACCAATCGGTTAAAAGCCGAATGCTCTACCGCTGAGCTAGCGACCCGCGAAAACATTGTTACCGCACACAATTTCTAACAGTAGCACCCCTCATTTGAAATAGCAAGTGTTTTTTAAATAAAATTTGCAGTCATGCGAACCAGCATCTCGCAAGTCGCGCCAGGGGGCAAATAAATCAAGTGTTCACCAGTGTTGAGGGCATTTCGAGGAGCAGTCCAAGGTTCCAAACAGTAAAAATCCTTGCCCTTCACCATCCAGAAAACCAACTTCCCATAGCTGGAGTTGTAACTGAGGGTGAGTCGCAAGCCGCTCGCCGCGTCAGTGACAGTAGCAGCAAGACCAGTAAGCTCGTCAAAGGAAACATCAATTTCATCCAGCGTCGGGTCAAAAACCCCTGTGAAATAACCCTTTTGGTGGGTGTTGTGATCTCTGTACTGCATCCCCGGAATCTCAAAGCGGAGCTGAGATTTGTCCGTCGCCAAAAAGTAGGGATGCAAACCACTAGAAAACGGCATGGGTTCGTCAGACAGATTCGTGTATCGCTGAAAAATTTCCAAAGAATTGCCTTTAATCTGATAAGTGAAGGCTAGTTGGAAATCAAAGGGATAAACAGCCAGCGTCTTGTCGCTGCTGTCGAGAATCAGCGTCAGAGCGGCGCAACCCTCCGTAACTTGTTCGCCTACTGTCCAAGGCAAGTCTCGAGCAAAGCCGTGCTGTTTGAGGTGACGCTCCACTCCCTTGTGGGTGTAAGTATTGTCGGGGAGATTGCTGCAGATGGGAAACAGGATGGGAATCCCGCCACGTACAGTCAGATCGGGATTGGCGAACCGTTCGGCGTCCAAATAGAAGATTTCTTTGCCTTCAACCAGCCAGCTAGTGGCAATACCGCCCCGTTCCGGCACAACTTCTAGAGTAGAGTTAGCCGTTTCGTCGGAGAGGATATAGGTTTTGTACTGCTTTTGCTTGAGCGCGATCGCAAACACATTTGTCATCGGTAGTAGGTCATTGATCATTGGTTGTCAGTAAATCGATCGTTAATAATTGGTCGCTATTATCTTGATGTTCACCCATTACCGCCCCTATCCTCCCCCTGCATCCTCGCTCCGGCCCCCACCGGCTAACCAATGCTCCTAGCTATAGGAGGCAGGGCGATCCGGTGCTTGGAGCGGTTGCTGCCGGTAGCTGGAACGATCGCGGAGGCCGGCTGCTCTTTGAGTGCGACTTCAAAAGATACACCCCGAGTGCGTGGAAGATAGCTTTGGGGACTCGGCACTGCTCCTTGATTGGGAGACGGGGGCGAAATAAACGGCTCTTTGATGAATGGCTCTTTTGTAAACGGCTCTGGTTCCCGGCTGGGATTTTGAGGTTGAGTGGGGTAGATGCGCGGCGGCAAATTTTGATTCGGAGATGGGTTTGATTCAATTGCAGGCCCTGTCCCGTTCGGGAAAAATGAGGAGTTGTCCGGCTGTTGGGGCGCAGCCGGCAAAGCCGGCAAAATCAAAGTAGGTTTGGGTTGTCCGAGGCCTTGCTGATTGCTTTCACCGGAGGTTGCCCCGGAACCTCGCCCCGGCTGGTATGTACCGCTCTTTGCTGCTCGTGGCAATGGAGAATTTGCAGTGTTTGATGTGGCTCCTGGCTGGACTAGGGCATCGAGAACTACAGAAGATCCCATCGGTCGATCGAAAATACTAGAAATTTGCTCGACGCGTTTGAGGATGCGATCGGCTGAGGCTCCCTTCACCACCTTCGGCTGCAACTTTTTTACCTCCACAGGCAGAAACTCTACCTTCATATTCCTGTCTTTGAGCGATACTTTCAGGACTGCGGTATCGTAATCCCTGCGAGCATTCGGGCCGAATATAAAATTACCCAGCGAGTAAACTATCGGGCGGCCCTTGTAAATTTCTGCACCTTGCAGTACCTGGGGATGGTGTCCCACTACCAAATCAGCTCCTTGGTCGATCGTGAACCGAGCCAAATCAATCTGCCAGTCCCCTGGATAATCTGCCAATTCGACTCCCCAGTGGTAATTAACAATAATCCAGTCTACCTGACCCCTAAGAGCTCGAATATCCTCCGCCACGCGATTGTTGCGGCGGGGGTTAGTTCCCGCTTTCCCTTGGTCGGCGATGTTAAGCTCGGCATCGTAATAACCGAGGTAGGCAATTCGCTGACCCTTAACTTCAATAATATCTGGACGCCTCGCTTCTTTAATATCTCTGCCGGCTCCCAGGTGTTGAATCCCACTATTATCTAGAGTATTCATAGTCTCCACCAGCCCCGGTTCCTCGTAATCCATAGCGCGGCTATTTGCCAGATTGACAATATCCACTCCTCCGGCTGTTAATACTTTCACCGATTCTGGATCGGCTTTAAAATTTAATTGTTTTTTGGCAGAGCCCAATGTAGAGCGAGTCAGGGAGTTTTCTAGGTTAACCATCGCCACATCTGCTTGTCGATACTCGTCCATATTGGCGAAAGCCCATTGGTGATCGTTGGCAGCAGATGCTCCGAGCGCATCCGATAGATTCACATTTCCTCCAAACATCAGCGTTACTGTTGGGTCGTAAGGATTAGCAACTTGCTTTTGCTGTACTACTGGTACCACTTCTAATGCCGCTTGCACCGTATCCGCACGTTTTGGAGGCGGCCCCGAAATTACAGCAGCTTGCTGGTAGCCGGATACTGGAGATACTAACTGCAGGGTCAGAGCCTCGTGATAACTGACCCAACACCCTAAAATAAAAGAGGCAAGTGCCGAGCCCACTAGCAGCACAGAACGATACGTTTTAAATTTAACCCAATCGACGATCGGTAGGGAACGGTAACGCCGTCGCTGGCGGTTTGCCGGAGTGACAATTCGCACTGACTGTTTCCAGAGAAGGTCTGCATCCCCAGCCAAGCGCGCGTGAATTCGCACTCCTTCTACTGCTGGCGAGTTAAGTCTCCAGAGTTGGTGGCAAATAAATTTGACTAAGCCTTCCCGGAGAGTGCTCCCGAGTAATGTCGTATCTGGCGCAAATTCGCGCTGGAATTCTACGAGGATTTGGACGCAGCCGGCCTGAGCCTGTTCGACGCGGGCATAAATCCCTTCGGGGCGCAGCAAGCTGTCAATCCAGTAATTCAGGGCTTGAAAGTTGCCCGATCGCGCTAGCTCTAAGATAGACGGCTGCGACCAATTTTCTGCGTACACCATCAATTAGCCTCCTTAATACGCACGAGCAATGACTCCAATTTGTTTTGAACGGAACCGCAATTCTTTTAGCTTAACCGCCACAGGTTCCGCTGCCCGTTTTGAAGCTAGTTGTTGGCCGCCACCATTTTCTACATTTAGGGGCTGCCTGCTGTCAGTGATTTTTATCACACTCCGGTCCATCGATTTTAGATTTTAGATTTTAGATTTTAGATTGAGCCTTGACTGCGTTAGTGGACGATCAAACAAACGTCGCAACAAAAGGTTTATGGGGGACTTGAGGCAGAAAAGAGGGAGATTTCTGAGGCAGAGTCTGTTTTTATTGTCGCTGTTTTATTGTCGCTTTAGAGATTTCGCTTCGAGATTTTAGATTTTAGATTGAGCCTTGACTGCGTTAGTGGACGATCGAACAAACGTCGAAACCAGAGGTTTCTGGGGGACTTGAGGCCAAAGAGAGCGAGATTTCTGAGGCAGAGTCTGTTGTTATTGTCGCTGTTAATCGCGTGCCGTCGTCAAGTCCTAATGCTTCGATCTATGCTGGCAAATGCCTCTCACGAGGGATGCCACTGACTGCAAAACCTGTAATTGGATAAATGGCGTACTAGATAGATTTGGTGGTAAAATCGAATTTGGTAACTCCCATCGGTACAAAAGTTGCGGAAAACGTGAAACTGGCCAGTCCATACGGCTGTGCCTTCCGATGTAAAACCCAAAGTACGTTACGGTAAACAGACCATATTTTAAGCAAGTTACACTGCGCAGGAGAACTGACAAATGCTACAGCGCAAAATCTATCAACTCTGTTGTGATGGTCGTGAGGTTTCTATTTTTCTTCGAGATCAGCAACGTTGGATAGAGCGCGCTCGTATCCTAGATATTGAAGGGGATCTAGTCACGCTGCGCTACGAAACCGACGAAGAAGACGAAATCAGCTCCTGGGAAGAAATGGTGCGTCTTGAAAGTATTGGAGCTGTATCCCAGAAGTTGGCTTCGGTATCCCGAACTAACTGCGAACCCCTAGTTTCTGACGATTGTCCCGAAGCCGAACAAATTCGCAATCACTACCCAGACTCGAATTTGGAATAGTTTTGAGCTCGCGCTTGAGGCACAAGGAAAACTTGGGGGAAAAGAAAACGACTTTTCTCCCTTTTTTGTGGAGAAATTATGCAAAAAACCCGGTTTAGGCCAAACATATTCTGGGTTGTGACCACATAAGCTATTTTGCCTTTAAATTTAAGCTTGATGGCGGAATCTCCTACCCACCCCACAACAGCGTAAGTACACAGTAGTTTAAAAATTAAATACCCGACAGCTTACCCCTGCTGAAACCGGGTTTTTTGTCTGGGTTCGTCCAGGACTGTTTTTTTGTTGTCTTTGCCTGCCGGCTGGTTTCTCGGTGCCCGACAGCTTATTCGCCCTCTGTTTCCCCATCTAGGAAAAGTTCCGACTCCGGTATCGCTTTAAACACCGGACAGAAACCGTCGGGGGTTACTTTAAAGCCAAACAAAGCACTGGACTGGTTCCAACAGCGCTGGCTGCGGTAGTGCTGGCAATTGCCACAGCATTCAAGGTTGGCCTGAACGGCGCTGCCTTGAAAAAGGAGTTCCCGCTGGGAGATGCCGCGCAGTACCAGTTCTTCGCCTTGCCAGCGCGCTTCTACCAAACCGGTATCGGCAAAATTGGCCCACCGAGGATCGGCTGTAATCGGACTCGGCAAGCTAATTGCTACCTCTGTCCCCAATTCGCTGAGTTCTCCCTCATAGTTAGTTTCCGGGATAGCGGGCTGCAAAAACATTTCCCCGATCGGCAATTCGACAAGTGTTCCGGCCGCCGGAGTATGCAACTGGTAGCGGTTTCGCAGCTCGTCCAAGTTAGCCAAGTCAGCCAAATATGCAGGGGAACCGTGGACTAAAATTACGTGCTGGGGACGCAAATTGTGGATGAGTTGGGTCGTCCCCGGCCCGTCGCAGTGTTCGGCTAGCAGATAAGTTTCGACACTTGTGACTCCAGATTCGGGCCTGTTGCCCAGCCAGTCGCTGACGGGATATCCTGGTTTTTGAGGGGCGAGCAAAATCCAAGGATGTGTGCCATCGGCAACATACAAAGCCAAATCAGCTAACTTGTCTGTAATTACAATACAGGGCGTGGCTCCCAATCCGGGGCGTTGTTCGGCAGACAGCCGGCGGACGCGGGGTTTCACCCTTTCGTCCCAAAACAAAGGTTGGTGCAGAGCAAAATTTTGGACGGCGGTGGGAAATTGGGGTAACAGTTCCAGATAAGCGTCGCACCCGTCGGCGACAGTGCCGTCTACCCAAATATCCAAGTCGCGGCCAGTGAAATAGTGGTGGCTGCGGAGCAGCATCAGCAGTTCTTGGCCCAAACCGAGGGCCGGCGCGGGCAGAAGTACCGAGTACCCGTCGGTGATGGCGCGGTGGATGCGATCGGCTAACTGATTTTCTAGTTGTCGGCGGTGAGGGTGGCGCGCCGTGCCGTAACTGCCTTCCAAAATTAATACATCCGGCTTCATGCCCCTGAGTTCTCCCAGGGGCAAACCTTCCACCAAACGAGAATTAGACAGGAAAAAGTCGCCGGTGTAAACCACGGTGTAGGTGCGGTGCGGGGCTGCATAAGTCAGCAGCACAGTCGCCGCTCCGGGCAAATGGCCCGACGGGAACAACTGCACGCTGAGTCCTGGGCGCACTTCGAGTGGCGACTGCCAGGGCAGTCCCTGACAGAACCGAGACTCTGGCTGCTGAGCCAGTTCTGGCCAGTTGAGCGGTAGCAGTCGCGCTGTCACTTCGCTGGCATAAATTGGCAAGTGGGGGAAAGATTGATGGAGTGCTAGCAAACCTCTGGCATGATCAGAGTGGGCGTGGGTACACACCACAAAATCGGCTGGCAGCGATCGATTTTGTGTCGCTGACAGCGGTGCAATATCCTCTATACCGCAGTCGAGTAAAATGCGGTGCGGCCCCATTCGGACTAGCAGACAGACCCCTTCCTGTGCGTGGCCTGCGCCGTAAGGTAAACAATCGAGATCCATCACTGCGGTTAGCTCCCTGCTTTGCACGCAACTTGCAGTATCGCAACATTTAAACATTGGTTGCGACTGCATTCATTCGATCAAGTTCAGTCTCGGACGCTGAAACCGGGTTTGATGAACGAAAACACTTTGTTGCCGCCCTCGCTCCCGGTAAAAAAACCCGGTTTATCTAAAGTTGTGGTGCGTAAGCCCTGGAGTTAAATGTTTGCTCGAAGGCTCCGGCTCTCGTGCAAGGAAAGTAATTGCACTTAAGATTTGATGCAGCGCCCAGAAAGCGATTTTCCGAAGGCATTGGCCGGACGGGAATTCGGTCTTGGACAAAGTTCAGGCTACTGGTTCTTGCATCAAAAGTTACATTTTATTGCACCATGTAAGAGCAGCGAGCTCGATCTCATATTCTGAGTTTTAAACCTTTTTTCACAATTTGCGCCTGCTAAAAGCTAGTCTTTTTTATGAGAAGATTTTAATTCAGATGTCCAAACATCTTGATAAAACTTTACAATTCTTCATTTTTAGGGGTGTGAGGGCCGTGTATAGTCCAATCTGAAAAACGGAGAGCCAGCATCGTGCTAGCTAACTGCTTTTGTCAGGGCAGAGAGAGACTTTATGAGTTTGCTCGGTTTCTTTGTAAAAGTTTGATACATTCTTCTAAGCAAACGTTGTGGCTATCGAGGAGAGAGTTTAAATGGCTTTTTGACCGAAAACATCCAGGATACAAGCCCCTGGATTCATCCGTCCAGAAATAAAAAACCTGTATCCGATAAAGTCGCCCCCGAATTTATCCGGGGGGTCAATACTTCAATTCTAAAATCTAAAATCTAAAATCTAAAATCTAAAATCTAAAATCGACTGACTGCCCCATAATAGGTCTGTTTACTCCGCTCATTGACTAGGGGGCAAAACGATGCCTTTTTTTGTTGAACCTCAAACATAGCCACATAAATCCCCAGACAATAGATGATATTCATCCTGTAAAAATACCACTAACTTGCCAGAAGTAATCTCAGCTCGATGAGTCTCCAACCAGCCTGTAATCTCCTGTTTTTTTTATCATTGCTAGATCTGATTTAGGGTTGAGTTTGGGAGTGTTCTTCACCTAATCCGTGCGCGGCTTAATCGCGAAAGTTTGAAGGGCGAGAGTGTTTAATTGTTTGGTATGTTGCCCTTGAATATTATCAGAGCGCAATTAAAGCTGAAATGAGGAGCGATCGCACAAACCCGGTTTGATCAAAAAATCTGGTTTTTAGATTTGGTATTAAGGGGGAGACTGGAGACCGCGCCGACCGCCAATAACACCTGCAATTGACACCTGCCTGGAGGTGCGAAGGTTTTTGATAAAAAATATTATGATGTAGCAAAAAAACTTGACATCAGCACGTAATTGAAAGTAAAAATAAATAATAGCCATAACAAAATGAGGCTTTATGTTTGATTCGCGATCGGCAAGTATGGCATTGAGAAGTTGCTACCCCTAAAACAATTTCTGCTAAAATACATCCGGTAATATACGGAGTATCGAGGATTTTTTCGCAATCTAAAATCTAAAATCTAAAATGGCAACAGCTATTCTTGAGCTGGAAATATCCAAACTCCCGCCAGAAATTACGGTTGAGGAGCGTTACAGCAAAGCCTTGATTTTAATTCGACTGCACGGAAAACCGATCGGTCAAGCTCTTTTTCACGTAGTCGGAGGCCACATTGGCGGTGACGAATTACGGAAAACACTGAGGAATTGTGCTGGTGACAACTTGTGGAAAAACTTGCTCTACGACACTCTAGAATGGGATGAGCGGGGGTCGGTTGAGGTATTGCCGATCGCCACAGTAGCAGTTTGCACGCGCGATCGCCCGGAAGATTTGCGGCGCTGTCTAGACGCGCTGATGCTGCTGCCTGATGATGGTCAGGAATACTTAGTAATTGACAATTGTCCCGCCACAGACGCTACCAAGGAACTGGTCAAAAATTATCCACAAGTCCGCTATGTGCGCGAAGACTTAGCAGGCTCCAGCGCTGCCCGTAACCGAGCTTTATGCGAAGCTAAACATGAATTCGTAGCCTTTACAGATGACGATGCTGCCCCCGATCCGAACTGGCTGCGATCGCTCTTGTGGAATTTTAGCGATCCCCGAGTGATGTGCGTTACAGGGCTGGTGATGCCCTTGGAACTGGAAACCGAAGCGCAAGAATGGTTTGAGTGCTACAGCCCCCACGGGCGGGGATTTGAGCGCCGAGTAGTTGACGGGGCGCACTGCAATCCTCTGATTGTGCATCTTGTGGGAGTTTCGGCGAGTATGGCTTTGCGGAAAAGTTCGATCGACTACATTGGCCTGTTTGACGAAGCTTTGGGGGCGGGAACACCTACGGTGGGCGGCGAAGACTGTGAACTTTTTGCCCGCATTTTGCGTGCGGGCTACTGCATTGTTTACGAGCCGAGAGCATTGAGCTGGCACCGCCATCGGCGCACTTGGGAAGAATTGCGAAAAACGCTCCAAGGCTACGGCATCGGAGTCTATGCTTTCTGGACGCGGATGTTTGTAATCAATAGAGAATTCAGTGTGCCTCTATTAGCTTGGGGATGGCTGCGGTATAAGCAAATTCCTGAATTAATTGCTTCTTGGCGAAAGCAACCGGGCTGTATTCCTAGTGATTTACTTTTGGCTCAACTGCGGGGGTGCATTAGCGGGCCGATGGCTTATTTTTATTCTCGCAAGCGGTTGCGGGAAGTTAAGGGGGAAGTCAATAGATTTTAGATTTTAGATTTTAGGTTTTAGATCTACTCCACAGATGAATCGAGGAAATTAAACTAAGGTCTAAAGCTTTTTGGATTAGTCATTAGTCAGGAGGAACAAAGAGGTTCGGCAACGGATGGTGTAATAAATTTAAGGGATTTAACAGATGGATATTGAGGGGACAAGGAAGAAGTAAGAGTGTTTGAAATTTTAATCACCACTTATAAATTACCAAATACCAAATACCAAGGGTGCATCTCAGTTTTATGCACGGAGGCCTGGCGCGTGCTGATTTGGGCAATCGCGAAAATGTGGGTCAGGCGGGTGAGATCACTCATAAACTGGGTTGTAAGTAGTAGTCCAGAATTAATTACACAATATTTCTACTGCAACCATTACCTAGCAAGGAATCTTTATGTAATTAATTTTGTGGGGTTACTTATAGGAGTTATTCTTAGCTCAAGTGGCCCCTACAAGACCCTACAAGATATTATGGTTTTTTGTGCCGTTATACTTAGCATTGGGCTTGATTGTCAAAAAAGAGTATTTCATGGGCTTGGTTTCTATTCTCACAACGGGTTTGGGATTGCTGTATAACTACCTAGGGCTTGCTGAATAATCGATCGCACATCAAGAATAAGAGCGATCGATATCTTCAAGCCGAGTTAAATATAAGTTT
>NZ_JAUBOS010000100.1:0-14260 GCF_036700365.1 Microcoleus sp. w2-18bC1 | reverse complement strand
AATATTTGCCCAAATGGAATTATCGAGCCGTACCCCAACCTGAGTAATTCATTAAGTTATTTATTTTTCATTCCTAATCTGCATTAATTGTTGCTATTTCCCTACCCCTAAAACCTATTGTAGAGTGGAGGCGCGACGCTTAATTTATAGCAACCAACTATAAATCTCCAACCGCACCACAACCCACCGCGAACCAACAACCGGGTAAATTCACAATTCTTGAAAGCAGGGCTGTATCAGCTAAAATTTGTCGCACTAGCGCGGTATTCTTGCGCCGAAAGCAGCCGCCAACTCCCATCGCCCAGAAGTTCCAAAACCTGTTGGTGATATTTCACTAAACTCAATCGGTGACCGACACTCACAAACGTAGTTTTAGTGGCTTGCAACTGCTCGTATAAATGTTGCTCGTTCTTCAAATCCAAAGCACTGGTCGCCTCATCCAAAATAGTGTATTTCGGTTCCGTCAATAACAATCTAGCAAAACCTAAACGTTGCTGTTCTCCCAGCGACAAAATCTCACCCCAATCTAAATCCGCATCAAAACCGCCCAATCTGTCCGGCAAATCTGCTAAATTTACTGATGCCAAAACCCGGCGCAATTTTTCCTCATCAACCTCGCTCCTGCTGTTGGGATAGAGAAGTTGCGATCGCAAACTACCCAAAATCATATAAGGACGCTGTGGCAAAAACAGCATTTTCTCCAATTCCGGCCGCGCCAAACGGCCAGTTCCCGATTCCCACAAGCCCGCAATTGCCCGCAGCAAAGAACTCTTCCCAGCACCGCTTTGACCGACAATTAACAGTCCTTCACCGGGCGGCACGGCTACCGACAAATCCCTAATCAAAGTCTTTTGATGGTGCGGAGTATCTAAAGTAATGTGTTCCAGTTTCAATTGCGAACTTATAACTGTATCGATTGTTCTGAAGTCGAGTTGAACAGGACTTTTTTCACATCTTAAAGACTCATTAAACGTGGCTAGACGATTAATTCCGGCTGCAAACAAACTCAAGCTTTCAATGCTATATACAACGAAAGAAAAAGCCTCAGAAACCTGACGAAAAGCAAATTCAGCTTGAGTAATATCGCCGTATCTGATCTCACCTGCAAAGTAGATAGAAGCCAGGAATAAAGAGGGAATAATATAAGTCGCATATCTATAGCCAACTCTAAAATATCCCAGATTCCGCTGCCAACCAATTAGGAAATTAAAGTTCCGAACTGCTTCTAAAAATCGGTGTTTCACCTGAACAGATTCCTGTGCTTCTCCCCGGTAAAAAGCAATTGATTCTGCATTGTCCCGAATGTGAACCAATCCATAGCGAAAGTCAGCCTCTTTGCAGAGCTGATTGAAGTTCAAAAATATCAACCTTTTGCCAAAAAATACCATGACTGTCGTGCCAAAGACAGCATAAATAATTAGTCCGATCGAAAGACTTTTGGAAATAGACCACAGAATGCCTGTAAAAGAAATAATATCGATAACTGCTCCCAATATCAGCAGCAAAAACTCTAAACTTGTGCTAGTGAAAGATTTGATATCTTCAGCAATCCGCTGGTCGGGATTGTCGATTTCCTTCTGAGAGTTAATTTCGTAATAAGCGCGGTTTTGAAAATAACTACCCAGGAAACTCTCAGTCATCCATTCTCGCCAGTACAATCCCAGTTTATCTTGGGTATAGCCGTAAATAACAACTATCGGGGTACTGATAATAAAAACTCCAGCATAAACCCACATAAACCGCCAAAAAGTAATATGATCTTTTTCAGACAGTGCGGTCGTAAAAAAATTACTAATATAGCTAATGACTACGTTAATTCCGCTAACAGACAGTGACAAGAATAGCAGCAGAGCTAACATTATCCACTGTTTCCAGCGCGGTATTAATTTGCTTTTGAAATAAAAAAAAGCAGTCAGCGGGAGGATTAGCATTAAACCAACGATCGCAATTGTCGGTGAGTAGATAATTCCTTTGATCAAAGTAGCTAAGCCAGCCGCAACCCCATTAAAAGCATCGGGAAATAAGACTTGAGTACCCAAACATACAGCACTGACGAACACAAACATCGCAGCGAAGAGAAATATCAACAACAGCGCCACTAATCCCAAAAATACCCTGCCTCCCCCAGGCTCTAAAGGATAAAAGTAAGGTTGAGCGATCGCAATAAATCTCTGCCACAACTGACGGTCAAATCGATTCATCTTTGCTGTTTACAAAACTACTTTGACTGTTCTAACATATCAAGTCTTGTGACAAACTGCAGCAGTAATTTATTTCGGAGTTTAGCGAAAAAAATTGTCTCACCCACAGACGGAAACTTGTTTTCCTAGTTAACTGGTGAGAAAAATTTTGGGAGCTTAGTTCAAGCTCTTAGATTCATCTGTGGAGTCAATCGTTTAATCTCAAATCTAAAATCTCAAATCGATGGGATCAGAAGGAGTGGCGCTTTCGCCGGAAAAGTCCGACTGCAATTTGCTGCTGTAAAATCGCTGGCTAATCCCTAAAATTACTTGTTTCATTAGCCAATACAAAACAGCAATCACTACAAAAGTTACAGCCATTACTAAAACCGGACGCTTGCCTATCAAATCGTTCATTACTGTGTTAACCAGCGCATCGGGGTTAGTAAGAATGTCCCAAGTGTTGAAGCGGATAAATCGCCCTAAATAAATGCCGATCGCCGAAAGTGCGTGTATAGTTATCTCTGTTCCCAGGATAAATTTACTCCAACCCTGTTGCTTCAAATAGTAACCCAGATTCATCACCGACAGCACGTAAGCCCCAAACCCGATCAGCATAAACGCCAGATACTGCGGGATCAAAGCTAGAGTCACAGTCCACACCGAGTTCCCCTCTTTAATCTGCTCGATCAGGTGAATGATATCAGTTAAAACATAGGGCGCATTGGGCAAAAATGCGATAAACCAGAAAAAGCCGCCCCACCACCGGAGAGAGCGAACTCCGCGCTGCCGCAGTACCCAGATGTCTACAGCCATCAATGCCAGCGTAATCACGATCGCCCCCAAAACGTAAGTTTTGCCCACATCTTGCACAATATGCTTCAGATAGCCTAAAACATGGCGCATACTGGGCAAAAAAGTAGCGCCCAGGAGAATGCCCGTACCCCACAGCAGCCAGCGCGATCGAGGTTTGCGGAACAGCCAAAAACTCAGGCCCAGCGGTACTAAACCCAAAAACAAATTCCAAGACATCCAGCGGACATTGTGTCCCATTGCTTGCAGGGCTTCCAGGATTAATCCCATCATGTCAATTTTTATACAATTAAAGGTTTGATGCAGCACCGCTTCGTTAGCAGCTTCAGTCTATTTTAGTCGTTAACTTGTAGGGTGCGTCAGCTTATCGCGGCGCGCCTGAAAATCAATAACTGCTGACGCATACTAGCAGTGTGGACTCAATCTCAAATCTAAAATCGACTGACGAACCCTACCACTGTGGAGTTAATTCTCAAATCTCAAATCTCAAATCTCAAATCTCAAATCTCAAATCGACTGGCGCACTCTAGTATTTATCCACTTTGTGGATCGGAATCTCAATCTTAAAAGTTGTCCCCCATCCTATGGACGAAATACAGTCAATCTTGCCCTGGTGCTTTTCCACCACAATCGAGTGCGCGATAGACATTCCCAAACCCGTACCTTTGCCCACAGCTTTTGTAGTAAAAAACGGGTTAAAAATGCGATCGACTATCCCCTCGGGAATTCCCGTACCGTTGTCCGAAATTTCTACCCTAACAGTGTTCTGGGGAGTTACACCTGTGGAAATAGCAATCCGTCCACTCTTTGTCTCTGATTGTGGAACCGATAACTGGTGATATCGTTCTTCAATAGCATCAATTCCATTAGCAATAATATTCATAAACACCTGATTCAGTTGGCTCGCATAGCACTCCACCAGTGGCAGTTTTCCAAACTCCTTAACTACTTCAATTTCCGGGCGACTCTCCCGACTCTTCAAGCGGTGCTGCAAAATTAACAAAGTGCTTTCAATTCCCGCGTGAATATCGACCGGCTTCATTGCCGATTCGTCCAGCCGCGAGAAATTTCGGAGGGACAAAACAATTTGCCGGATGCGCTCGGTTCCTACCTGCATCGAGCCCACAAGTTTTCTTAAATCCTCAGCCATGAAGTCCAAATCAATCTCTTGAATGCGATCGACAATTTGTGAATTAGGTTCGGGATACTCCTGTTCGTAAAGACTCACCAGATCGAGCAACTGTTTTGTATACTGGTTGAGATAATCAATATTAGCGTAAATGAAGTTAACTGGATTATTAATTTCGTGAGCAATCCCGGCAACTAATTGCCCCAAAGAAGACATTTTTTCAGTTTGAATGAGCTGAGTTTGAGTAGAGCGCAATTCCAGGAGCGCCGACTCTAAATCTCGAGCTTTTTCTCTTTCTCGCGCTTCGCTTTGTCGCAGTGCTTCCTCTGCTTGCTTGCGAGTCGTAATATCCTGGGAAACTCCAATTATTACCTTAGCCTGACCCTCCCCATTCCTACTAAAAATAGTATCGCGACTTTGCAGCCACAAAAATTGACCGTCTACTGCCTGCACCCGGTACTCAATTTCTCTAGTTTGGCCATCTTCCATTCCTGCAAAGCTGGCGTGATGTTTCACGATTTTAGGCAAATCTTCCGGGTGTATTAACTGAGGCATCAGTGACGAATCCATCGCTGTAATGTCGTCGCTGGTATAGCCCAAAAGCTCGATCATTGAAGTATTAGTGTAGATATTTCGCTGTTCTTCCAAGTCGTAGAGATACAAAATACCGGGAGTAGCCGATGCTACTTTTTGAATGAACTGCTGACTTTCTTGCAAAGCTAACTCAGCTTGTTTGCGATCCGTAACATCAACCGCGATAGCGTCCCAAATAATATCACCGTTTTCTTTAGCTTCAGGACGCGAAATTATCTGAAACCATCGAATTTTGCCGGAAGGTAGTACGAATCGTCCTTCCCAGTGCCAAGGTTGCAAAGTTTGGGCTGAAATAGCAACGGATTGGTCATGATTTTGGCGGTCATCGGAATGAATTAAATCTGTAATCAAAGCCGCATTTTGCATAACAGCTTCGGCTTCTCGCTCAAACATTTCTCGGCAAGCCGGACTCATGTAAGGGAAACTGAAAGAGCTATCTGTACGCAATACAAATTGATAAATTACTCCCGGCACATTACCCGACAGCTTTTGGAATCTTGCCTCGCTTTCCCGTAGTGCTTCCTCTGCTTGTTTGCGCTCCGTAATGTCAGTAATTGAACCAACCATGCGGACTGCTTTTCCAGATACGTCCCACAAAGCTTGTCCCCGACTCAATATCCATTTGTAGGCGCTGTTGTAGCACCAGCAGCGGTATTCGATGATGTAATGCGGCGTTTTCTTGTTTAAATGGTCTTGGAGAGCTTGCATTACTAAGGCTAAATCGTCGGGATGCGTACCCCTGTTCAATTCGTCAAAGTAATCGAGAGTTTCGCTGTGTTCGTATCCAGTTATTTCTTTAAATCTATCGGACAGGAATAGTTCCCCTGTTTGCAAGTTCCAGTCCCAAATGCCGTCATTGTTGCCTTTGAGTGCTAACTGCCAGCGTTCTTCAGTTTGCATCAATTGAGCAGTTCTATCTTTGACTCTATTTTCTAGTTCTTGATTGAGCTGTTTCAGACTTTCTTCTGCCTGGTTGCGTTCGATCGCAATTCCTGCTAAATTCATCGCGGCTTCTATCAATTGCAGATCAACAATTGGGGGGTGGCACGGTTGGGAATAATACATTCCAAAAGTTCCCAAAACTTGACCCTGAGATGAGAAAATAGGAGTAGACAAGCAAGCCCTCAGTCCAAAACTCAAGGCTAAATCTCGATAATTTTCCCACAAAGGGTCGCTGGCAATATCTGTAACGATCACCTGTTGGCGGGTAAACGCAGCAGTGCCGCAGGAGCCTACCTCCGGGCCGATGGGTCTGCCATGAATAGCAGCATTGTAACAGTCGGGTAAACTGGGCGCGGCTCCGTGCAGTAAATGTTTGCCGTCTGGAGCTAGAAGCAATATCGAACCGATGACATCTCTAGATTGCAGCTCCATAATTTCAACTAAGGTATTTAAAGTATCGCCAAGAGGAGCGCCCTTAGCAATCATTTCTAAAATTTGTTTTTGACCGGTCAACCAATTTTCAGCTTGCTTGCGCTCCGTAATGTCGCGGGCTACCCACAGAGCAGTTTTTTCTTTCAGTGGTGAAATGGTACCGGCAAACCACTTTTGTACGCTGGCAATTTCCAGGTGATATTCAAAAGTACAGGTTTGATTTGTAGCGAGGGCGGTGCGAATTTGCTCCAGAAAAAATTCTCCCTTTTCTGGAGGGAATAAATCGTTAATTTTTTTACCGGCAAATTCCTCCGTCTCTTTGTATAATAATTGGGGATTGGTCGGGGCAACTTTCAGGAACCGTCCCTCAATATCGAGTTCAAAAATTACATCGTTCATGGCAGCGAACAAAGCTCGAAGTTCCGATTCAGAAGCTTGTAGAGCGATTTCAGCTTGTTTGCGATCGCTAATATCCGTCCCGATACAAAGCAGTCCTGCCACATTTCCCTTCGCATCTAGTAAAGGTTTATTTGTCCACGCTATCCACACCCTTTCTCCATTGCTGCGGATGTTTTCATTTTCGTTTTGGAAGTATTTTTGCGACTGTGCCAAACAGTCTCGAATCTTTGTCGCGAGGTCACTTTCAAATAACTCTGTTTTCGGTAGAATTGTGCCGATCGCACTTTTGCCGATGATTTCTGCTTCTGAATACCCGAAAAAAGTTTCAGCAAACTCGTTAAAAAAAGTAATCTTGCCTTCACTGTCTAACTGCACAATCATGCTGTTAGCATTCTCAACTAATTGCCGATACTTAACTTCGCTCGATCGCAGTTTCGCACGGCCGTACACCCAGTTAAAAACCGCCGCCCCGCTCAAAAGTGCCAGCAAGCCACCTCCAAAAAGCAGCCAGCCCCGAAACGGCGAATTCGCAAGCCATCCTCCCGCCGGAATTGCTGCCAACTGCCAGGAACCGTTGGGCAAAGTCACTTCCAGCAGCACGGGATGGTGTTGAAAAATTGACTCGTCACCGAAAAACACTGGGCCGGAGGCTCCAGTCCCGTCTTTGCCCCGCAGAGCGTATTGCAGCTTCGCTGAGGAGTCGTTGAGTCCTGCTTCCTCAATCAGGGAATTTTTGTCGATGATCAAACCTGTCAAGCCCCAGTAAACTCCTGTTTCAGGCTCGGCGCCGGAGGGTGTGAGAAAAATCGGCGATCGGCTGATCAAAGTCTCGTCCCCCTCCAATAATTTCACGGGCCCGGCAAGCAAAGTTTTTCTGGTTCGGATGACCTCTTTGACCATTTGCCGCTGTTCGGGTAGCGCCGTCAAGTCAACCCCGATCACCGCTTCATTTCCCTCCCGCGGGTAAATGTAAGCGACCGTTGTGCCTTTAACTAAAGTTATGGCGCGAATGCCCGGTTGCTGTCCGACCAGAATTCTCGCCGTCGCTGTAAACTCGGCTTCGGTGATGTTTGGGTTGTTGGAAAGGTAAGCCCCCAAACCCCGCATCAAAAACAGGCGGGAATTCAAAGATCCTTCCAGCTTAGAACGGACTGTGCTAAGCCGATCGAGCGTGGTAGCGCGGTTGTAGTGAAAAAACCGCCGCTGTTCCGATCGATCTAAAATGCCAACTCCGACCAAAATTGCTATTGATGCCGAAATAGCTGCTAAATACGGTGAAATTTGGAATTTTTTAACCTTAAAGTATTCCATCTGCGGGGGGTTAAGGTATTTTTTTACGTCTTTAGATAGATTTAGTTTAGTTTGATTTCTCTAGGCAAATCCAAAATTTTCGGCATACCGGGCTTTTCGCAAGCGGGCGCGAGTTTGTTGTGTTCGAGGACGCCCGTCGAACGCGGGCGATCGCCAAGCCTCTCATCATTAATTCTATGGAAAAAGTTTTAAATCTACAATCGACTGACCGAAAGTAATGTGGTCATAAGCCCCCGGATTCATTCTTTCGCAGACTCAGGACGGAGACTTTAAAAAGCTTTGCATCTTTCCTAAAAAGCTCGCGGGTTCATTCCTTCGCAGGCTGAGGACGGGATCAATCTAAAATCTAAAATCTAAAATCTAAAATTGGTTGACTCGCCCTCGATCGGGTAGGGCGCGCCATAATCCCCCACCACAGCGGTGGGGGAACGCGCACCCGAAAGAGGGGAGTTATTAGCTAAAATAGGATTAGCAATAATTTTTTTCAGCGCTACGGCTAATCATTCATAGGGGCAATTTGATGCAAGAACAGTTGATGGAAGCGATCGCACCTTACCGTGATCGCGTAGATTATCTAGAAGTTCGCCTCGAACAAAGCGAGTCAACTGCGATTAGTTTTCGCGGCCCTCAGTTAGATGCTGTCAACCGCAGTTTTAGTCTCGCCGGCGGCATCCGCGCCTGTCACAAAGGTGGCTGGAGTTTTGTAACTTTTAACGGTTTAGATGAGTTAAAAGACCGCATTGAAGAAGCTGTAGTGCAGTCTCGTTTGGTTGGCAGCGAAAAAACTCTACTAGCAGATGTCACCCCGATTCAAGATTATGTAGCGGTGGAATTGGGCCGCGACCCGCGCTCTATTACTCTAGCCGAAAAGCGGAAATTGCTCGAATCTTATAATCAGTTGCTGTTAGATTATGACCCACGAATTCAGACGACAATGGCAGGTTACAGCGACAGATTTGGGATTACTTATTTTGTGAATTCTCAAGGTACTTGCATCGCTCAAGAGCGCTTGGACGTGACCGGGCGTTTCGGGGCGATCGCCCGTGGCGAGGGTGGTGTCGTCCGCCAAGGGTTTGAGTCGATTCACTCGCGATCGGATTACAATGTCTTGACAAATATTGAAGATCGTGTTAAAAGTGCTGCCGTTCGAGCTGTAGGCCAACTAGAGGCAAAATCGGTGAAAGGCGGTCAGTATCCGGTGATTTTAGACCCTTATTTGTCGGGAGTTTTTATTCACGAAGCTTTCGGGCATTTGTCGGAAGCAGACGGCATTTACGAAAACCCAAAAATGCAGGAATTGTTGACTTTGGGCAAGCCTGTGGCGATCGAACAATTAAATGTAATTGACGACGCCACTGTGCCGGGATTACCGGGAACTTTAAAATATGACGACGAAGGTGTGCCGGCTCAGTGCAAGCATTTAATTAAAAATGGAGTTTTAGCGGCTCGAATGCACAATCGCGAGACTGCGGGCAAAATGGGCGAAAGTCCGACGGGAAATGCCAGGGCTCTGAGTGCTACTTTTATGCCTTTGGTGCGGATGACTAATACTGCGATCGAGTCTGGCGAACATTCTTTTGACGAAATGGTTGCGGACATTGACGAAGGAGTTTATGCAGTGCGGATGTTGGGAGGACAAACCAACGGCGAAATGTTTACCTTTGCGGCGGCTCAAGGGTTCATGATTCGCGACGGCAAATTAGCCGAACCGGTGAGCGATGTCACTTTAAGTGGCAATGTATTTCAGACTTTAAAGGATATTGAGTCTATAGGAAACGACTCGGTTTATGCTTACGGCGGTTGTGGTAAAAATGGCCAGAGCGGTTTGCCAGTAAGCGTCGGCGGTCCCCATTTGCGGATTAAAAATGTCGTCGTCGGAGGAAGATAATCATTAGTCATTAGTCCTTAATTATTAGTTCAAAACTTACGCAATTGGCACATGGTGAGGGCGCGATCGCGCCCTCACGCCTCACCTTAACCAGTGCGGGACACTGACAAGTTGACAAACCACTGAAAATCTACTATTGAGGGCTTCAGCGAGGTCGTCCGGTGTTTGGGAGACTTCAGAAATTACAGAGAAATTGGGGAAGTGCGATCGCGATTATAGACTTTACCAGGCTTTCCCCTAATTTTTTGTTTAATTCCCCTTAAATTTCTTTCATCTCTACCCGATTATTCAGCCTAATGGGAATCTCAATCACAAATTATGCACCCGGTTCTGTTGGCTGTGATAAACACTTCAAATCTCCGCCGCGCTTCTCCACCATAATCTGATAGGTAATCAGATCATCCCAAACCAGTGTCTTGACCCGCAGGTTCAGTTGTAAAGAAAGGACTAAATCGATGGGTTCTTACCTAGCTTGTTATTCCCAGCCCATTGTCTTTCACACCGATTCTTACCCCATCCTAATTCAGCATAGAAGTACAAATCGTAATCGTACCATGGTCATTTTTAATTTGCTCGGAGGTGCGTTTTTGGTCATAGCAATTCAAGGCATGAATCGCATTGCTCAGCAAATTCATAAATATCTGATTCAACTTACCGACATAACATTCTATTTTTGGCAAATCTTTTTGGGACGAGGCGCACTCTACAGATAGAGTTTGTGCGTACAGGAGTGTTTCCTCTTTCTTCTTCCTTCTCAATAAAAAATCCCGGTTTCTTCAAGAAACCGGGATTTTTCCTACCAACTAAGAGAGGAGTCAAAACTTCACAGGTAGCGGTTGCCGGAATTCTGCATTTCTCGCACAACCCTCTAAACCAAACTACGGGCAAATTCTAGTTGCAGCTTCTTTAAAGCTGTCTCATTTCCTCTTCAAGCACCCGAACCAAATCTTGATTGCCACTGGATCTCGCTACTTCTATGCGGTGCATCAGTTGCTTGTGAATGTTAGCCCGGTGGGTTTCTGCTACTTTTTTTACGTTTTGACGATTTGTGTTCATGGTGGACGTTCCTTATATTAAATTTGGTGTACCTGCTACTTCTCTAATATAGCGCTAAATTCCAAAAAGTATCTAAATTTACAAAAAATTTACAGTTGTTGACCGATCGACAAAACTCCTGTATAAGATTGGTCATAAGTCAATAGCGATATCTTGACAATCAGAAGTCATTAGGCCGATGCCCGATGCCCGATGCCCGATGCCCGATGCCCAATGCCCAATGCCCGATGCCCGATGCCCAACATTTACATTTAGTCAAGCGGTGCGCGGTACGCACCCTACATTTACTCAAAACTCAAAACTTGCTTCAGCGCCTCTCCCAACTGCTGAATGTGTGCGAGCTCGTGAGTTGCCATCAGCGAAATCCGAATTCGACTCACGCTTACAGTCGGAGGCCGAATCGCCGGAGCAAAAATACCCATCTCCTTGAGTTTGCTGCCGACTGTTAAAGCGGAGGCTGCATCTTTTAACGGAAGAGTGAAAATTGGGGAGAGGGAATTGGTAATTGGTAATTGGTGATTGGTAATCGCGCAATATTTGAAAGTTTCGATATTTTGTCGCAACCGAACTCGGCGTTCTGGTTCTTGCTGTACAATTCTCACAGCTTCCAAAGCAGCCGCCGCATCAGCAGGCGTCAGTGCTGTAGTATAAATCCAAGTCGCAGCTCGATTACGCAGAAAATCAATTAAAGCAGCAGAACCCGCAACGTAACCACCTAAACTTCCCAAAGCTTTGCTGAGTGTACCCACTTGAATCAGTGGTGTTCCCGTACACCCGAAATGTTCTGCACAACCGGCACCGCTAGCACCGAAAACTCCTGTAGCGTGAGCTTCATCTACTAATACCATGCAGTTAAAGGTTTCGGCCACAGCCAACAACTGCGGCAGCGGACACAAGTCCCCATCCATGCTAAAAACGCTATCGGTAATAATTAAACACTTGCGGTATCTGGCGCGATTTTGCTCTAGCTTTGTCTTTAAATCTTCAAGATTGCAGTGACTGTACTCTATGGCAGTTGCACCGCTGAGTGTGGCTCCGTTTTTCAGGCTCGAATGGTTGTACTTGTCAGATAATATCAAATCGCGCTTGCCGACAACGGATGCGATCGCCCCTAGATTCGCCAAATATCCCGAACTGAATACTAAAGCATCTTCAGTTCGTTTTAAATTAGCAATAGCTTGTTCTAGCTGTCGGTGCAAATCGCGGTGTCCGCTGACCAACCTCGAACCCGTCGCACCCGTACCAAATTCCTTAGTTGCAGTCATAGCAGCTTGAATTAACCTGTCATCCCCTGCAAGTCCGAGATAATCGTTGCTGGCAAAGTTAATCAGGCTGTGGCCCGATAACTTTACCACAGGCCCAGGGGAACTGTCGATCGATTGTGGCGATCGATACCAATCGGCACGGCGAACTGTGTCTAGGGCCTTCTCTATCCAAGCGTAAGGGTCTGCGTTCATATTGGAAAGCGATCGGGTAATACGTTATATTAGCTGGTGATCAGTTCCTCCCTATCACAGAAGCATATGCCACTCACTAAAAAATACAGATTAGTCACCCGCAGCGATTTTGACGGTCTTGTCTGTGCCGTTTTGCTCAAAGAACTCGATATGATCGACGAGATTAAATTCGTGCATCCTAAAGATATGCAGGATGGGAAAATCGAAATAACAAATAACGATATTAGCACCAATTTACCCTATGTTGATGGAGTTCATCTAGCTTTCGATCACCATTTCAGCGAAACTCTTAGACACGAGAAAATCAAAATTAACCACATCATCGATCCCTATGCAGCTTCAGCAGCTAGGGTACTGTACAAATATTATGGAGGCAAAGCAAAGTTTCCTGATATTTCTGAGGCGATGATGGCAGCCGTTGACAAATCAGATTCCGCTCAATTTGCCCAAGAAGAGGTTCTGCATCCACAAGAATGGGTGTTGTTAAACTTCATCATGGACGCCCGAACTGGCTTGGGAAGGTTTAAAGAATTTACGGTTTCCAATTATCAGTTAATGATGCAGTTAATCGATTACTGCAAAAATCATACCATCGATGAGATTTTGCAGCTTCCTGATGTAAAAGAAAGAGTAGACCTCTACTTCGAGCAAGAAGAAAAATTTAAAGAGCAAATACAGCGATGCGCCAAAGTTTATAATAATTTAGTTGTTTTGGATTTGCGTAACGAAGAGGTCATTTACGCGGGGAATCGTTTTGTAATTTATGCTTTGTTCCCTCAGTGCAATATATCGATTCACGTACTTTGGGGACTGAAACAACAAAATACTGTTTTCGCAGTTGGCAAGTCAATCTTTAACAAAACTTCTAAAACTAATATTGGGGAGTTAATGTTAAGGTATGGTGGCGGTGGACACCAGAATGCCGGAACTTGTCAGATTGAGAACGATCAAGCTAGTCAAGTTTTGAAAGAGTTAATTTCCCAGATAGAGCAAAATGGTTAAACTGGCTTTATCTTTTTTGCAGTCAGGACTTGAGTCTTTGATTATTTATTTTAATTCTCAGCACTAAAGTCCTTACTACAAACAGGGATTTTTAGGACTGAAGTCCTTACTGCCAAAGGGAGTTTAGTCCTCAAGGTTTTGCTCTGGCGGGTTCTGGGCATTGAGATTTTCGGAACTGTTGCCTTTTACTCGTGGCAAATGGTCTACCAAACCCATATCAAAAGCGATATCCGGCAACTCATCAGCGTTATATTTTCCTGGCTCAAACAATCGCCCGGGAGTAAAACAAGGCTGTTTCAATCGTACCACCTCCCCCGGAGAAAACATTCCCCTAAACATTTTGCGTTCGAGTCCCATAATTTCGGCTCCTAAAACAATTGTCGCATTAATTTTAGCAATTTTTGAGCGGCAGTTTCCCAATTAAATAAATCCGCCGTCTCTCTAGCTTTTTGAGCTACGTGAAAACGCATCGGGTCTTCAACAATTTTTCGCAACTGTTCGCGAACAGACTGAACATTTGGTTCTGCCCACTGAGGAGAATTTCTGATTTGTAGATACTGAGTATCGTAACAGTTTCCTACGGGAGTTAGATCGTAAGCAATGGGATAGCAGTTTTCAACATTGGCGTACTCAGTCGGGCCACCATACATAGTCATAGCAACGGGCAAACCTGCTGCAAAGGCATCTAAAATTTTAATCGCAAAACCCTCCCCGCGAAACGGAGCTAAAAAAGCATCGGCTGACAAGTATAAATCAGCTAGTTCTGCTTTATTATAAAATTTAGGGATGATCAGAATTTTTGCCTTTAACTTGCCGAGCTGCTTTTCGATATTGGCGAGATGTTCCACTATAACATCGGGATTTTTCCCTCCATCTTTGATTATTAACTCTACCTTAGAATCATCTTTAAACTCTTCACAAAAAGCTTGAATAGCCAGATCCGTGCCAAATCTATAGAAATCAAAAGAATTGGTCATGTGCCATTGGTGACAAGTTAAGGAAAAAGGGAAATTGTCAAGGGTAGTATTTGCATGGGTCTGGGATCGTGGGAAACTTA
>NZ_JAUBOS010000150.1:0-1902 GCF_036700365.1 Microcoleus sp. w2-18bC1 | reverse complement strand
TTTAATGCGCTTTGTTTTCAAGGAGAAAGAGTAAGAAAATCGAGAGCAGTGATAGAATTATCAGCACCAAAAACCTGAGCCAAAACCTCCCCAGTCGCAGCAAATTGCAGCAGTGTGGCATTCGCAGTAAAGTTAATTTGCAAAGCCTCAAAACTCAAGCCACCAGCCAGAACAAACTGATCACTTCCTACGGAAAAATTGAGCACAGTATCGATACCACTATTAGCGCTTAACACAAAGCGATCACTCCCAGTACCCCCAATCAAAGTATCATCTGAGCCATCACCAAACAGCCAGTCATCTCCTGCACCCCCATTGAGAATATCGCGATCTTTCCCTCCATAAATAGTGTCATTACCATCATCACCATTGAGAGCATCTTGACCTTCATTGCCATATAACAGGTCATCGCCATTACCACCATTAATACAGTCTTGCTGACCGTCTTCACCCACAGCCCCTCGCAGATTTTCCCCGCGATCGCCACTAATGGTATCATTACCTTCATCGCCACACAAAATATCGCTACCATCATCGCCGTAGATCAAATCATCGCCAGCATCTCCATTTACCAAGTCGTCATCCTTGCCACCACGAAGGGTATCGTTACCAGAACCCCCATCGAGAGAGTCGGAACTTTCACCGCCACCCTGAAAATCATTTCCATCTCCGCCAAATAGCAAGTCGCGGCCATCCACATCGGACACTAACTCGTTTTGCAAGCCACCATAAAGCGAATCGTCTCCCTCATCGCCGACAATCGTGTCGGAACCGAGTTCGCCCCAAATCAAGTCGTTGTCTTTGCCACCGTAAACTAAGTCATTACCTTTGCCGGCAAAAATGCTATCGTTACCGCTGCCACCGCCGATGATGTCGCCGGTGTCGTTGCCGAAAATTAAATCACCTTCATCAGTCGCAATTGTGCTACCTGCTGCAGTGCCGTAGTCGCCGATGATGGTGTCGGAACCTTGATTGCCGTAGAGAGTATCCGAGTCAGTTTCGCCGAAAAGACGATCGCCCCCTTTGCCTCCAAACAGCAAATCCCGTCCGTTACCACCTCGCAAGGTGTCGTCTTGTTCTTGGCCGTGAAGTAAGTCGTTGCCATCGCCTCCTGTCAGCAAATCGAAGCCGTCGGGGTCACTGTCTAGGGAGTTGAGGAGGCCACCAAACAAAGAGTCGTCTCCGTTGTCGCCGTCCAGGGTGTCGGGGCCTTTGTCACCCCAAATTAGGTCGTTGTCGATGCCACCATAGGCGATGTCAGGGCCTTTGCCGGAGTAAACGGTGTCATTGCCTTGAGTGCCGGCAATGGCGTCGCCGGAAGAACCGCCGAAAATTAGGTCGCTGTCGTTGTCGGTTAAGTCGATGTTGTTGCCGTTGTCGCCGACTATGGTGTCAGAACCGCGATCGCCGTACAATGTGTCGGAGTTGCGATCTCCAAAAATGCGATCGTCTTGTTTGCCGCCAAATACGGCATCGGTTTGTTTGCCGCCGTAAACGATGTCGTTGCCCTTACCGGCAGCTATGTAATCTCGCTGTTGGTCGCCGAAAGCGATATCGCTGCCGCCTTCACCTAATACTGTGTCGTCGCCACCAAAGGAGAGAAACAGTTGGTTGGTTTCGTTTCCTGTTAAGGAATCGTTTCCGGGAGTGCCGATGTTGGTGTTTTGGATGTCGATGAGTTGGGCGGCGTTGGAGTCGAAGTTGAGTATGGGGGAAGGCTGGGGGGGGATAAATGTGATCACAGGGGGCCCTTGCAGGGGGGCGCAACCGCAACTGGTATCTGGTTCGGGTACTGGGTTGAATATGGGGGGTGGTGTTGGTTCCGCTGCGGGTGTGGGTGTTGGTTCCGCTGCGGGTGTGGGTGTTGGTTCCGCTGCGGGTGTGGGTGTTGGTTCTGGGATG
>NZ_JAUBOS010000099.1:0-14463 GCF_036700365.1 Microcoleus sp. w2-18bC1 | reverse complement strand
TTTAGCAGGCATTCACTTTGTCTGAATATCAGTATGTTATATTATACCACTATGCGTTTTAAATGCACAACAGCTTACCTTGACTAGCAATCATATCAATTACGGTGTTTTTAAATTTATTGAATATCGAATCTATAAGTATTTCTACTCTATAAATTGGATAATTCTCCCTTTCTCCAATAATTACTATAATTTTATCTTCTTTGAATGAATAAAATAAGTTATCCCAGGCTCTCTTAGGCATAGCTTTTAGGGCTTCTAATGACTCCCTTCTTAGCTCTCTTAGTATTTCTATACTACTCGCTTTGGGAGCAACATAGAGAACAAGTGCTTCTAGCAACGCTGTCTTACCAGCATTATTTTTACCGCCGATTAAATTGACTCTTTCAAACCCAGAAATTTTGATTTGCTCAAAACACCTAAAATTTTGGATTTCTATTTCTTTAAGCATTCCCGCCTCTTTTGAATGTACAAATCCTAAACCACCATTGATTTATGCTAAGATGAATTCTATCTTAGTTGTTTTACTTCATCCGCAACAAGCGAGGAATGTCATGGAGACTATAGACCTCTTTGAAGTCATTGAACGCCATCCAAGCAAGGTAAGCGGTGCATGGGTATTTCGAGGCACGCGCGTACCTGTTGCTGCCTTTTTCGAGAACCTTAAAGATGGGGCCTCTATTGACCAGTTTCTCGAATGGTTTCCGGGAGTAACTCGCGCCCAAGTTGAGGTATTACTCGATCGCGCGCTAGCCTCGTTAACGCAGATGGTGGCATGAAGATATTGTTCGATCAAGGTACGCCAGTACCGTTGCGCCGATCGCTGCTGAGTCATACAGTAGATACTGCTTATGAACGTGGATGGTCAACATTAGCAAATGGCGATCTGCTCGACACTGCCGAACGCGATGGGTATAATCTGCTGGTGACGACCGATCGCAACTTGCGTTATCAACAAAACCTGACAAACCGACAAATTGCTATTGTGGTTTTGCTGTCTACTTCTTGGCCTCGCATTCAAAAACATCAAGACGAGATTCGGAACGCGATCGACACGATTGTTCCGGGCGCATACCTCGAAATTGACATTGCTTGCTGAAGCTTATTCTAATACAAATTGAATCCCCTAGGGACACGGCACTGCCGTGTCCTAATCCCCGATACTGTGCCGGACACGGCATTGCCGTGTCCCTACCCAGAATATCGCTAGCCCGGTGCACCCGATCGCACAGTTTGATCTCCAGTCGTTGTCGGATCTTTCGTTTCCTTCGGCGCTTCCGGCGAAACCGGGCCCGCGTGCGGCCACTGCCAATCGCGGATTTCCGGCATATCATCGCCGTGTTCGTTGATGTACTGCCTGTGTTCGATCAGCTTGTCACGGATAGCTTGTTTGCCGTAAGCTGCGACAGAACTCAGTTTCGGAACGCGATCGAGTACATCTCCAACTAAATGGAATCGATCGAGGTCATTAATCACCACCATATCAAACGGCGTCGTAGTCGTTCCCTCTTCCTTGTAACCCCGAACGTGAATATTCGGGTGATTTGTCCGGCGATAAGTCAAGCGGTGAATCAGCCAAGGATAGCCGTGAAAAGCAAAAATCACCGGCTTATCTTTCGTGAACAAAGTATCAAAATCCTTGTCAGACAAACCGTGGGGATGTTCGCTAGCAGGTTGCAGCGTCATCAAATCCACCACATTAACCACCCGCACTTTTAAATCGGGATAATCTCGGCGGAGAATGTCAACAGCAGCCAAAGTTTCCAGCGTCGGAACATCACCCGCACAAGCCATCACCACATCTGGTTCGCCGCCTTTATCGTTACTAGCCCACTCCCAAATGCCGATGCCGACGGTACAGTGTTTAATCGCAGAATCCATATCCAAATACTGCAATGCCGGCTGCTTCCCTGCAATAATCACGTTGACATAGTTGCGACTGCGGAGACAGTGATCCGTTACGGACAGCAAAGTATTCGCATCTGGTGGCAAATAAATCCGCACCACTTCCGCTTTCTTGTTAATTACGTGGTCGATAAAACCCGGATCTTGGTGAGAAAAACCGTTGTGGTCTTGTCGCCAAACGTGAGAAGTTAGTAAGTAATTCAGAGATGCGATCGGCCGGCGCCAAGGAATGTGACGAGTAGTTTTCAACCACTTGGCGTGTTGGTTGAACATCGAATCGATGATGTGAATAAACGCCTCGTAACAAGAGAAAAAGCCGTGGCGTCCCGTCAGCAAATAGCCTTCCAGCCATCCCTGACATAGATGTTCGCTGAGGACTTCCATCACCCGGCCGTCTGGGGAGATGTGGTCGTCTTCGGGCAAAATTTCTCCCGCCCACATCCGGTTCGTCAGTTCAAACACCGGATCGAGGCGGTTTGAGGCCGTCTCGTCGGGCCCGACAATGCGGAAATTGGCGTTTTCCTGATTTAGTTTCATCACGTCTCGCAGGAAGCGGCCAGAAACGCGAGTTGCTTCTGCCATTACAGTGCCCGGTTTTTGCACGTCAACGGCGTAGTCTTCAAATTTCGGCATTTTCAAGTCTCGCAGCAGCAGGCCGCCGTTAGCGTGGGGATTTGCCCCCATGCGTCGAGATCCCTTGGGTGCGAGTTCTGCTAATTCGGGAATTAACTTGCCCTTTTCGTCGAAGAGTTCTTCCGGCTTATAGCTTTTCATCCAATCTTCCAGGAGTTGGACGTGTCCCGGCTTAGAAGCCATTTCCGAAAGTGGGACTTGGTGCGATCGCCAATAATCCTCAGTTTTCTTACCGTCAACCTCCTTCGGCCCCGTCCAGCCTTTGGGAGTTTTCATCACAATCATCGGCCACTGGGGACGGCCGGAATAGCCCTCTGTCCGGGCTTTTTCCTGAATCGCCTTAATTTCGCCGATCGCGGTATCGAGAGTTGCAGCCATCAACTGGTGCATGGTTTCCGGGTCTGAACCTTCCACCCAATAAGGTTTGTAGCCATAACCGACCATCAAACTTTCCAATTCCTCCTGCGGAATGCGGGCCAACAGAGTGGGATTGGCAATTTTGTAGCCGTTCAAGTGCAAAATCGGCAACACAGCGCCGTCGCGAACCGGGTTGAGAAACTTGTTAGAGTGCCAGCTAGCAGCCAAGGGGCCGCTTTCGGCTTCCCCGTCACCGACAACGGCCGCCACAATCAAATCGGGATTGTCGAAGACTGCGCCGTAAGCGTGGACGAGGGCGTAGCCGAGTTCGCCACCTTCGTGAATCGAACCGGGGGTTTCCGGGGCGACGTGGCTGGGGATACCGCCGGGAAAGGAGAACTGTTTGAATAGCCGTTTGATACCCTCTTCATCTTCGGAAATATTCGAGTAATATTCGCTGTAAGTGCCTTCGAGATAGGTGTTGGCGACCAAGCCCGGCCCGCCGTGTCCAGGGCCTGCGATGTAGATGGTGTTGAGGTCTTGGGCTTTGATGATGCGGTTGAGGTGAACGTAGATGAAGTTTAAACCTGGAGTAGTGCCCCAATGTCCGAGGAGTCTCGGTTTGACGTGTTCGATTTTGAGGGGCTCTTTGAGTAGGGGGTTGTCGAGGAGATAGATTTGTCCGACGGATAGGTAGTTTGCCGCCCGCCAGTAGGCGTTCATTTTGTGTAGTTCTGAGTCGGAAAGCGGCTTTAATTGCGGGATCTCGGTTGTTCCTAGCATCATCAGCTATTGACTCCTAAGTTGTGGTTGTTTTGTAAAGTGCGATCGTGAAGTGCGATCGATATTAATTTGTTATCCGTGACATTTTGTATTTAAACTCCATGTCTTCCACGAAAACTATTGAATTATAGCTCGTTTATGTTTCCATCAAAGTTTAAATTAATGTTAATTTATAGCTAAACATCGCACAATTTCGAGGATAGAAAGGGGGATTTTTTTGGGGATCAAGGAATTCAGCAATATAAAATAGGATTTACACAAGATTTTTTGTATAGTGTGCACTTTGCACCTGATGCGTATGTGCTACGGGTCGCCGGAGGTGCTGTGCAAGTCCCGAAAAATATGCTTCTCAAGGTACAAATCATCATGATTTATACCTGAAGTTGATTTTACTTTGTGCCTGCTGATGGCTGATACCAGTTATTCACAAAAATGCAACTGTAGGCAAAATCCAAAGTTTTATGTCCTCTGTCATTCCCAATCTCAAATCTCAAATCTCAAATGGTATGACTCCTTTTTTGTTAAAGTTTTTTTATATTGTTTAAGCTCAGGGTAAAAGGGTGAGCAATTTTTATAATTTAGAGATTTATCAAGAAGTTAAAAAGATATATAGCCTTTTTCAGTAACATGAGGTGCTGTCGCGGGCATAGGCCTCCGTGGCCTCCGTGGCCTCCGTGGGCATCAGTTGCGAGCGGTGTGTACCTCATTTTATTGAAAAAGGCTATAGCAAGGCTATTTCATTTGTAAACGGGCTTTTTTTTATGAATCGCAGAGGCGCAGAGCGCGTAGAGGAAGAGATCCGAGAGAAAGGAATTGCGTATAACAACCAATAGATATTATCTAATTATTAACCCAAAATTTAGCTAAGCTGAGGCGCATCTAAATTTGACAATCAAATTCGAGCAAATTCTTGTGGAGATTAGGGGCCCTAGCGTTCCGCCCGCCCAAAAATACAATTTAGATGCGTAAAAGCTTAACACCTGGCAATGAATTAGCCAAACTCCCGGTGCCTGTGGCGGTGATGCTTGTAGGAGAAATACTCGCATTCTTGTTTGGGTACTGGAAAGTTTTCGTCGTTTGTATGAACAAGTCTCGACTCCTGGCGATCGCACTATAATAGCAAATACATACATATAGCCTTTCTCATTAACATGAGGTGCTCATAGGGCATAGGGCATGGGCATAGGAAGGAGCCCGCATACCTCACCACGCTTGAGAACCGCTATATTTCATAAGTACCAAAATTTCTATGACTATCAAAGAATTAGAAGCGCAACTTCTGGCTTTAACGCCAACCGAGAAAGCTCAAATCATCCAATTATTAACCCAGAACTTAGCCAACACCTGGCAAGGAATTAGCAAGACTCCCGGTGTCTGCGGCGGTGATGCTTGTATCAGAAACACTCGCATTCCTGTTTGGGTACTGGAAAGTTTTCGTCGCTTGGGTATGAACGAGTCTCGACTCTTAGATAACTATCCCACACTAACCGCTACTGATTTAGCAAATGCCTGGACTTATGCGGCAGCTTTTCCCGATGAAATTGAAATAGCTATCCGCGAAAATGACGAGGATTGAAATGATGGCGCGTCTTTATGGTGACGAACAATTTCCCCGAGAGGTTGTAGAATTGCTGCGCCAGATGGGGCACAATATTCTGACAGTGCAAGAAGCCGGAAAAGATA
Organism: Microcoleus sp. w2-18bC1; assembly: GCF_036700365.1. NCBI lineage: Bacteria > Bacillati > Cyanobacteriota > Cyanophyceae > Oscillatoriales > Microcoleaceae > Microcoleus > Microcoleus sp. w2-18bC1. The sequence continues at coordinate 9,102 of NZ_JAUBOS010000099.1, read as the reverse complement.
ACCAAAAAATTCCTGACGAAGAAGTGTTAGCTTTTGCAGTCAATGAAAATCGAGCTGTTTTAACTCTCAATCGCCGTCATTTTATTAGACTGCACAGCTCACAGCCTGACCATGCTGGTATTATTGTCTGTAAGGCAGATGATGACTTAGCAAGAATGGCGACTAACATTAATGAAGCTATTTCCTCACTTGCAACATTAACAGGTCAATTGATTCGCGTCTATCGTTCTGGGTCGCCATCTATATCTTAAGCGATCGCCACAAAGTAAACTCAAGCAATCTCAATCCGAAAATCCCTGCATCGGTTTGATTGCTGGCTAGAGGCCATCGCCGATATTTGCCGCTGAAAAAACTTAGGAGGCGACTAAAACAGGGCACTCTGAAATCCGGCAAACATTGGACACAGTTGGCTGGTGGGAAACGACTCGCAGTTCGTGAGAATACCGGGGACGCGGGTCATTTTCTAACCAGATGGGCGGTACCATCATCACTTCATAGTAAGCGATCGTATCGAAAACACCTGGCTGGGACTTCAACTCTACTGTTAAGCCCGCTCGGTACTCAAATGCTTCTTCCCAGTCTAGATTTTCATTGATACCCATAGCGATCGCGCCTCTTAATCTTGTTTCTTTTGTCCATTGTAGAGCGCTACATAAAAGATTGGGTACTTTCTGTTGCTTACGATACAATTTTTAACCTTATATGTTCGATCCCTGACAATTTAACAGAGAAGAGCAATTGTCAATAAGTAAATAGGATGATTTTGCTGACGGGTGACAAGTAAGCAGAAAAGCTAGGCTTGACAAGAGTTGGAGTTGAGATTTCTCAAAAAAAATAGGGGCGATGGAACGGCGCAGACGTTTATGAGACAAAGGAAGAGAACCGAAGAGAATTTTAAGGACGGAAGTACAAACCTATTTTTGCAAACTTGGTTAATATTTTATAAGTCAGCCTTAATTTGGAACTGGTATAAACACATGATTATCTAGCCCCAAAACACTACATATAGCCTTTCGAGCTCTCATATGAGGTACTCATGGGCATAGGCCTCCGTGGCCTCCGTGGGCATACCTCACTTTTTTGAGAACCGCTATATTTTGTGCTTTGTAAAGCAAGCTATAATCAAAAAAATTATCAAAATTTTCACGCTCCCTCGATTGCAATCTAGAGTCAACTGATTCGGGCGAGCGCACTATAATAGCAAATAGCTACATAATTCATAAATCCTAAAATTTCCATGACAATCAAAGAATTAGAAACACAACTTTTGGCATTAACGCCAACCGAGAAAGCTGAGGCAATCAGCATCTTAACCCAAAGCCTGAAAAACAGCGGCCGCCCGATTACAAAAACTCCCGGCGTGATGGGCGGCGATGCTTGTATTGACAATACTCGCATTCCCGTTTGGTTGCTCGCAAGCTATCACAATGACGGCGCTACCGATGCTTTTATCCTAGACTGCTATCCCCATCTCAGTGCTGCTGATTTGGTAAATGTTTGGGCTTATGCTGAAGCTTATCCTGACGAAATTGAGGAAGCAATTAGACTGCAAGATGAGGCTGACGAAATATTAGATACACCAATGCTTGCAAAAACTGACACTAAAAATTAGCACTGAAAATAGCAACAGCAAGCTTCTTCAGATGGCATAATATAAATATTCGTTTCATAGCCTTCCACCTATGACCGCCAAAATCACCCTGAATTTGCCAGATAAAGTCTATCACCAAGCAGAATTACTAGCACAGCAACGCCACCGCAGCGTCAGTGAGATTCTAGTAGAAAATCTGGAAATCTTCCTATTACCAACCGCTAAACCAGTGTCAGCATTGTCTGATTCAGAAGTAATTAATCAGCCCAATCGTAATACTGAGGTATACCATCCCAAAGAGAATAAAACTCTAGATTTCCCCAAAGATAAAGTTCACCATCATTTTTGTACTTCTTTTTTGCTCTGAACACCTTTTCTGCATTTAAATAGGAAAGAGCAGCAATCCCTGTATCTGGGATTTCGTATCCTCGAAGAGGATCACCAACTATACTGACCTTAGTCGTTGGGAGTTCCATGAGTAAAGCAGCTCCTTTTGAATCTCGAAGAACTATCGCAAAACAGTTCCGAATCATCCCACAGTAATTAGTAGCATGAAAAATCTTACCTTCCAGCGTATCTGTTAAACCATTTAAATTGAGTAAATATTTCAAGTGGTCAGGTTTTACTAGACTAGATTTATCACGAATAATACGCTCGGCGGCGTAAAAAGACCAGCGACTTACCTCGTCTGAAGTTGCTAATTTTATCCGTGTCTTTTGTCTAGCGGCGAAGCGTTGAGCACAAGGCAAGTATCGTGAAGTTGTTACAAAGAGTCCTTGATTTGCTCGTTCGTCTTCAACAACAGCACTTAAAGCTTGTACTGCTTGAAGATCGATTGGATTGGATGTGGCGTATCTCTTAGCTTGCACTAGAGTCACAACTTCACCAATCACATCGTTAGAATACAGGCGAATATCTACACCACCGTCAGATCGACCGGAACCAAGTTGAGTGTGATACCCGTTATTACGAAATATCCCATCAAGTAAAACCTCAAACTTTCTGGGATCGAGGTGGTATAAATCATCAGGAGATTTATGAAACCGTTCATAAACCTCTTCATACAGATCCGAAAAATCTGGCTGTACTAAATCGCAAATCCATTGCCATTCAAAGTAGTTACGATATGCTTCTTCTAACTCTTCATCATCAATAACCCAAAATGTAAATACTCCACCTCCATAATTAGTGACGTAGAACCCGGTATTCTGAGTGAGTTCGTCAAATTCATCGTATAGTTCATTACCATAGTCATATAGAATTTCGCCAAGTTGCCCAGAAGCACAGAGAACTAAAACGCATGGATTTTCTGGTGGTTCATCATCAAAATGTTCATTCCATGACTTAAATGTGCAATCGTGCCATAATTCTTTTTGTTGCGCCCACGAACGGATAACTGATTTGAGATCTTCAATATTTTTCTCAAGGCGAACGTCTTGCATATGATTAAAATCAACTGTTCTTATCAATATTATGAATTTTGGCTAGGATCGCCAGAGGGAGGATGCCACCCTGCCCTAATCCATAAACGACGAGCTCGGATAATCGCTCCTTCATTATGATATAGATCGTTAAGGTCTAACCGATCGCAGGTTCCCCTACCTGTTGGAGTAATACCCATTATTTCTAAACCATCGGCAGACGAGTTAAAATGCTCAGACCATTGCTGTTGACGGGGGTTAAACAAAGTTACTTCTTGTTCAGTTTCTGGGTCAGTACCCGTGACAAAATTATAGCGATTATTATTACAGCGATGACAAGCTAAAGCTAAGTTTTCAAGCTCATCGCTACCACCAATCGAGCGAGGTAAAATATGATCTATCGTAAATAGAGTAGAGCTACTTTCTTCCGCTGAATGGCAATATTCACAAAGAAAATTAGCTCTACTTCTTACTAAATTTCTAGTAGCGCGGTTTACGGACATGAGGCTGCTATAACTTTAGCGTTAATTAAGGTAAAAATCCGATCTAGTTCTAGTAAGCTTGCTAATTCTACAACCTCTTCTGAAGTTAAAAGATTAGCCTTTTTTCTGTCGGCTAGTTCTTCTAATCTAGTTTGCAGGTTTTCCGTAAATTTGAATAAGTAAAGATTTCTGACTTTCTCAATCGAAATCTCACGATCGATCCAGTAGGAAGGTTGTACCATAAGTTCAGCTATCATGGCGATTCAATTACTCCAATTACTACATGGATAGTTTTGATTATATCATGAGAACGAAAGGATTACTTTAGAAAGAGCAGACCTACTTACGCACGGCGCGATCGAAGAAACCGGGTTTTTTACCGAATCTGTCTGCTAAAACAAATTATTGCAAAAAACCCGGTTTCTGACCGTACAGTGCGTAAATCCTGCTAACTTGACTTAGTTGTTTTCTTGGCTGTTGTCGCAGTCGCCGTCTTTTTAGCAGTGGTTTTCTTCGCCGCAGTCTCCGTCTTTTTAGCAGTGGTTTTCTTTGCCGCAGTCTTCTTCGTTGCAGTCTCCGACTTCGCCGCCGCAGTCTTAGTAGACTTCTTCGACTTGCTGCTAGATTTACTGCCTCCCGCTGCTTCCTTGGTTGCTAACAATTCCAGTGCTCTTTGCAAGGTGAAATTCTCCACAGATTCATCCTTCGACAAAGAAGCATTGATATCGCCGTGTTTCACGTAGGGGCCGTAGCGGCCATCGTAAACATTGATCAATTCTCCCGACTCTGGATGCGCGCCTAATTCCTTTAAAGGTGTGGCTGATTTGCTGCGACCGCGGGCAGCTTTCGGCTGCGATAATAACTCTAAAGCCCGATCGAGCTCGATCGTCAAAACATCATCCGGCGGTTTGATCGATCGATAATCTTTCCCCACCTTACCCTGGTCATGCACCACATAAGGCCCGTACATCCCCAAATTAGCTTGCACCTTCGCCCCCGTCTCCGGGTGAGTGCCCAACAAGCGAGGTAAAGTCAACAAACTCACCGCCATATCCAGCGTCACGCTATCCTTATCCGTCCCCTTCGGTAAAGAAGCCCGCTTCGGTTTCTTGTTCGTTTCCGAAACTTCCCCTAACTGAACGTATGGCCCATAACTGCCAATCAGCACATAAATTGGTTCCCCGGTTTCCGGGTGGAGTCCCAATTTTTCCGGGCCTTCGGTTTTTTGCTTTAACAGAAACTCCACTTGTTCCGGATCTAAATCTGCCGGCGTCAAATCTTGGGGAATCGATGCTTTTACCAGGCCTTCTTCGCTTTCAGATTCCAGGTATGCGCCAAATTTGCCGATGCAGACTTTAGCAGAAATATTCTCCAATACCACAGTTCGGGCAACTTTCGCGTCAATCTGACTTTCCTGTTCTTTAACTTGGGTTGCGAGTCCCGTTTCCCCTGTATAAAACTTTTGCAAATACGGCAGCCATTTCGCCTCGCCCGTGGCAATTTCATCGAGGGTTTGTTCCATTCGGGAAGTAAAACCGGTGTCTACTAAATCGGGAAAATGTGTTTCCAATAAAGTCGTGACGGCGAAAGCGGTGAATGTCGGAATTAGGGCGTTAGCTATTAATTTCGCATATCCCCGATCGACAATTGTACCGATAATACTCGCGTAGGTACTCGGACGGCCCACACCTTCGCTTTCCAGCATTTTCACCAGAGAAGCTTCCGTGTAGCGGGCGGGAGGTTGAGTTTCGTGCCCGATCGCCCCTAAATCCTTACAATTAGGTTTATCCCGCACCTTCAGCGCCGGCAAAATCACCTCCTGGTCTTCCAACGCCGCATTCGGATCGTCGGAACCTTCCACGTAGGCGCGCAAAAAGCCTGGAAAATCAATGCGTTTGCCGCTGGAACGGAAACCGGCATCTTCTACCTGAGTTAATACAGTGACGTGAGTTTGGCGGGAATCGGCCATTTGAGAAGCGACAGTCCGCTTCCAAATCAAATCATAGAGGCGGAAATCAATCCCATCCAATCCCGTTTGCTGCGGAGTCCGAAAAGTGCTGCCGGCAGGACGGATAGCTTCGTGGGCTTCCTGGGCGCCTTTGCTTTTCGTGGTGTATTTGCGCGGTTGGGGGCTGAGGTATTCGCTGCCGTAAAGTTCTTGCACGCAACTGCGCGCCGCTGTGATCGCCTGTTCGGACAAATGCACCGAATCCGTCCGCATATAGGTGATAAAACCGCGTTCGTAGAGACTTTGGGCAATTCGCATTGTTTCCCGCGCACCCAGCCTCAGTTTGCGGTTAGCTTCCTGCTGCAAAGTCGAGGTCGTAAACGGCGGCGAGGGTTTCCGGGTGACTGGCCGTTCTTCAATATTCCCGACAGTCCAAGGTTTGTTTTGGATGCGTGAGAGTAAAGCCCGCGCCTGTTCTTCGTTGAGCAAAAGTACACGCCGGCCTGCGATAATTTGCCCGGTATTTTCATCAAAATCGCTGCCATTTGCAACTTTTATATTGCCGACAGTCACGAGTTTGGCATCAAAGGCACCCCCCTGTCCCCCCTTACCAAGGGGGGGATTGTCCGAAGCCCCCCCCTTACCAAGGGGGGGATTGTCCGAAGCCCCCCCCTTACCAAGGGGGGGGTTGGGGGGGGTCAAAGTTGCTTTTAAATCCCAGTAACTACCTTGGCGGAAAGCGCGGCGTTCCCGTTCCCGGCGCACCAACAGGCGTACAGCGACTGACTGCACTCTACCAGCGGACAAACCCCAAGCGATTTTTTTCCACAGTAGCGGAGAGAGTGTGTAACCGACGAGTCTGTCGAGAATCCGGCGAGTTTCTTGGGCTTGTACAACTCGATTGTCGATATCGCGGCAGTGAGTCAAAGCGTCGCGGATTGCTTCGCGGGTGATTTCGTGAAACACCATCCGCTTGATGGGAACTTTGGGTTTGAGGATTTGCAGCAAATGCCAGGAAATACTTTCGCCTTCCCGGTCTTCGTCAGTGGCTAGAATCAGTTCTGTGGCGTCTTTGAGGGCGTCTTTGAGTTCTTTAACAATTTTCTTTTTATCTTTCGGGATGACGTAGAGGGGTTCAAAGTCTGCTTCCACGTTTACGCCCAGTTGCGCCCATTTTTCTCCTTTAACGGCTTCTGGTATTTCTTCGGCGGAGGATGGTAGGTCGCGGACATGGCCCATCGATGCCTCTACACGGTAGGTGGAGGGCAGGAAGTTGCGGATGGTGCGGGCTTTGGTCGGAGATTCGACGATGACTAAGGTTGACATGGCATCTTTTAAATATGGATAGCAGCGCAGCTAGAGGGTCTAAGTTAGAGAGTTTAGGTCAGATGTCAAGGCTTCTTTCAACTTTGGGCGATTATTTTCAAACTACCTTAATTTTTAACTTACTGCCGATCGGGTGGCAGGTGACAATGTGATGGGATTTTACTGCTTTGGGGGCAGAGGCTGCGAATCGCGTCTCTACAAGATGCACGGGATGATGACCTGACTTTAGCAGAATTGTCGCTAACTGGATGTTGAGACTGCCGGATGCGGGCGGATGGTTCCTCAATCTGGTTGTAACTTGAAGGTTGGGGCGATCGATTGCGCGATTTTAGATTTTAGATTTTAGATTGTAGATTGGGAAAAATTTACTGAATAGAGGTTTTGGACTTTGGTACAGTACGCTGTGCAGCATCAGCGTGGCGATCGGAAGGAAAGCCATCACAGAAGGTTAAAATTATTTGAGCGATCGATCGAGTCTATCAACAATGCTATGACATTTGAATTCGACCATCTTTTCATCCTTACTGATATTGGTGCTTCGGAAGCTAATCGTTTATCATCCTTCGGTTTAGTTGAGGGTGCATCTCGCATTCATCGCGGACAAGGTACAGCCAATCGCTGTTTCTTTTTCCATAACGCCATGTTGGAATTGTTATGGATTCACGATCCAGAAGAGGCGAAGTCTGAGCCAATTCATCGGACTCGTCTTTGGGAGCGATCAACAAATCGGAATAATGGTGCCTGTCCATTTGGCATCTGTTTGCGTCCAGCCAAAGGTGCTGAGGACACAGTTGCATTTTCAAGTTGGGCCTATCGTCCACCTTATTTATCTGAAACGATGAGTATCGCAGTAGGAACAAATAGTGATGTTTTGACTGAGCCCATGCTTTTCCAAATTTCCTTTGGTAAACGTCCCGATCAATACTCTGGTGATAAGTCACAGCCTTTGGATCATGGTGTGGGTTTCCGGGAAATTACTCGCGTAGAATTAGTCAGTCCTGCTGCCAATAATCCGTCACCTGAACTTCAAGCAGTGCTTGAGACAAATCAGCTAAACTTACGGATAGGAACCGAGTATTTTGTCGAGCTTGGTTTTGATGGAGAAGTGCAGGGACAACAGGTAGATTTTCGACCGGGATTGCCGCTTATTATCAGTTGGTAACCTCATCAAGCCGTAAAACAATTAATAATATGGCTCCAGTATCGAACGATCTGCGATCGTTCGTACAGAACGCGGACTGACAAGTGCAGGAACATTAGAGGCCATTGAGAATTTACCAAGTTTGCTGAGTAAACTAGAGATATAGTAACCCCGAATTTATTGAGGACTGGAAAATGGAGACAATTACTGACCTGCCGGGGTATCGCATAACAGAACAACTCTATGCAGGCGATCGCACTTTAGTTTATCGAGGTGTTCGGGAGAGCGATCGTACTCCAGTCGTCATCAAACTGCTGAGAAACGAATACCCGAGCTTCAGCGAACTGCTGCAATTCCGCAACCAATATACCATCGCCAAAAATCTACGTCTGCCTGGAGTGGTTGAACCCCTCGATTTAGCACCTTACAAAAACGCCTATGCTTTGATAATGGAGGACTTTGGAGGAGTTTCCCTGTCTACGTATCTCCCGGCAGCAACTGATAAAAACCAACCCGATAAATCTCTATCTTTAGAAAACTTTCTCATCCTAGCCAGGGAACTAGCAAATATTCTCCACTCTCTATACCAAAACCGAGTTATTCATAAAGATATCAAACCCGCCAATATTCTGATTAACCCACATAGCAAACAAATTAAACTCATTGACTTCAGTATTTCTTCCCTGCTGCCGAGAGAAACCCAAGAAATCCAGAATCCCAACACCATCGAAGGAACCTTAGCTTATCTCTCCCCAGAAAAGACAGGAAGAATGAATCGAGGCATTGACTATCGGAGTGACTTTTATTCCCTGGGTGTGACCTTCTATGAATTGTTGACCACACAGTTACCCTTCGACTCAGACGACCCAATGGAGTTAGTGCATTGTCATCTCGCCAAACAGCCGATTCCGGTACATCAAATCAAGCCAGAAGTTCCCCTAATTTTATCCCAAATTGTTAGTAAACTGATGGCAAAGAATGCGGAAAATCGCTATCAGAGTGCATTAGGACTGAAACACGATTTAGAGATTTGTCTGGCTCAATTACAAAACACGGGTAACATTGAGACGTTTGCATTGGGAACGCGGGATATTACAGACAATTTCCTCATCCCCGAAAAACTCTACGGCAGAGAAACAGAAGTTGAAACCTTATTAGCAGCCTTTGAGCGAGTCAGCAGAGGCAGCACCGAA
>NZ_JAUBOS010000005.1:0-190894 GCF_036700365.1 Microcoleus sp. w2-18bC1 | reverse complement strand
AGTTTTTGAGCAACAGCTTGCCTTCTGCTAAAAGGCTGCTACTTTTAGCTGCACTGATTTTTTAGTCTAAACTACAGTTATAATTAACGATCGAATGCCAGTGAGACAGGCTATTGATGAACTTCTGGTGCTGGTTAACTGTAGCGAACAATCGGAGTGGAAAGGAGTTGTTTTGTATCTACCATTGTAACAATTAGCTATATATTTAAGACTCCTCTTGAACCATTTTAACATACTGTTTTAACACAGGTGGAATCGTGAAAACGGTTTCTGTTTCACCGCTCAATTTTTCGATCATTCCCCGTCTTGCTAAAGATTGAATTGCTTTACATAATTCGCCTTCTGACCCTTGACATTTTGCCATCCATTGGGTAAACGAAATCGGCTCAATTTCATTGCTGATTAGGTCGAGCGCCTGTTTTTCTATTTCCGACAACCGCTGATAGTGCTGCTGCAATATCGGTGTCAATTCATCGCTTAAAAATACTGGTTGATAGCTTAAATATTGAGAGACTCTACCGCCAAATAAGTTGTTAATGGTTTGAGCGACTAATTTTAACCACAGGGGATTACCTTGATAAAGGTTAATCAATTCCGGCCAGGCTTCTTCATCCAACAAACCCTTTTGTCTAAGAATTTCTGTTGCTGCTTCACCTAAACCGGTTAACTGCAATAAACGTACTGCTGAATTATCGTCGGTGAATGTGATGATGTCTGAGGGAGGTTCCCAACTATTGAGAATTAAGCAGCTATTGTGGGGAATTTCGCCGATGAGTTTAAATAGGGTTCCGTAGTTTTCATATCCTGGTTTATAATGTCCTGGAAGTTGCCCGCTGCTGAGAATTTGCTGCACGTCATCGAGGATGATTAGACAGCGATTGTCTCGCAAATATTCGATTAGGATTGATAACTGAACATCGGTGTTGGCGGGAATGTTAATTTCTGGTTGATTTGAGAGAAATTGAATGAGGGTTTTGAGGGTTGTTTCGAGGGGCGGAGAAGTGCGGAGACTGCGCCAGATGATGCGATCGAACTGAGTTTGAATTTGGGGGATGAGGTTACGGGCGATCGCACTTTTGCCGGTGCCTGCCATGCCTGTGATGGTGAGGAGGCGGCAGTTTTGGTGGGCGATCGAGTTTTCGAGGGCGGTGAGGGGTGAGTTGGGGTAGTTGTAGAAGGTTTTGAGCTCCGGTGCATCTCTTAAATCGAGTCGCAGTTTCTCTTGGGTGTCGTCTTCAGTTGGGGTTTGTGTAGGGGGTGAGTTTTGTGGAGTTGTTGGAGGGTGTGAGGCTTCTGTGCAGACGTTTATATTCCCTTTGTGGACAAGGTTAAAATAACCAGAATTTGAAATTTTAGAGATTTCATATCTTTCCATTGTGGAGTTCAAATTGGATTTATTAACATCTTCATCTAAGATTTTTGAAAGAATTTTCCATAACTTTGATGCAATATTTCTGACATGGCGTTCAGTACAATGAACCTCTTGGGAAATTTCGGAGTATCTTTTACCTTGCCAAGTTCCCCGTACTACTGCCTGTTGCCGATCGTCTAGGTGTTTGCCCGTCTTAGTGAACACCAAGCCATCGGCCAACCTTAAGAGTTCTTGAACATCCATTTATTGGGTAGGTGTAGGAAGTTTTGTCTATTGTATCAGATTTTTTCTGACTTTTTCTGACTTTTTCTGACTTAGGATGGCAAAATGTGACTTTTAACGGCTAGCTAATTTTATCAACTACTGGCCAATTGTGACATTCTCCTACTGGACAATACATAAAAATTAAAGTTAAACTTTTTAATGAGGGGCATTAAAGCAAGAAATTGCTTAAAATGTGGTTGCGTCAGTGAGCAAAGAAGTAAATAAAAAGGCTCATAAATTAGTTTTGCCCTGAGTTTTGACATGGGTAGGAGTGCCGATGTTAATCCGCCTGGGTTTGCTTTTTTATCAACCAGCTTTTTTAATAATTGCAAGACGTTTAGGGGCTTTTCGCCTCGTGAAATGTTCGTAAAAATTTGGTAATTTCCAAGAGGCTAAAAAATTATGTCTAGTGCATTATCCCTACCGCAAGCTAATTTAAAAATGGCTCTCTGGCAAGTCGATGCTGATGCAATGAGCAGCAGCGACTTGTATGTGTGGTTAAATGATATCGGCTTGCCGCATGAAGTCACGATCCGGCTGCATGAACTTGCCACATACACGAAAAAAGCTGCTAACAAAGTTTTATTCATCGGTAAAATTCTCCTGATTAAAATTATAGAATTTGTCAAGGCGCATCCCAATTTAGTTATAGGGGCTGCTGTTGGCGTCGCTGTAGGAATTTTGGCAAATTCGATACCATTTGTCGGCCCGTTATTAGCACCTTTGGCAACAGCGCTGGGTATCCCAATTGGTGCAATAGCCGGCCACCGACTCGATAAACTTGCCCAAGGCCAAGAGGTGTCTGATGATGGAATTATTGGAATTGCTCAAGACATGATTGAGATTGCCAAAGCATTTTTTCAACTACTGATAGACGTTTTCAATACAATTTTCCGCAACGTCATCACTGCTTAACTGCCTAAATTAGAAAAAAGATTGAGGTCTAATATGTCTGCAAATAAAACGCCAACCAAAGAGCAAATTCTGAAGTCAATAGAGCAACTGGAAAAAAACCCACATGATAAATTAGGGATTTTAGGAGATATTGGCATTGGTGTGGTGGGGGCTGCCGGTGCTGGTGCGGCGGCGGCAGCTTTCGGTGGTGGATCTGTATTATTTGGGTTAATAGCCGTTGCACCTCCCGTAGGATTAGTTGTTGGCGGTGCAGCTTTAGGTGCTGCTGCTCTTGTAGGGGTAAAACGAATGTTATTTGATGGCACTTTTGACCAGGGAAAACAAGCAGAAATGCTTAAAAACTTAAAAGAACAGCTAAGAGATGTTGAAGCGAAAGAAAGAGCCTCTAAGCTGGAAGATAGCGATAAAACTAAATTTATTGTTTCGTTGAAAGAACCCGTCAGGCTCGATTTAATTAGCCCGAAAGACGCTCAGGATTTAATTAGCGCCGTAGAAAGCGGTAAAATTGCAATCAAAGAGGCGATTAAAATGGTTGAGGATGTGGTAAAAGCTGCTAAACCCTAACTGCCTTCTGACTGCGTAACCTGGGAATTCTAAGTTGTAAGTCTGCGATCGCCCTTACTTAAACCAAGAGCGATCGCCTCCTAATTTTCTGGAAAATAACGCTCCAAAAACTCCCTAGCCGTAACAATAGGAATCCCCTCATATTCCTGCAACACTAACAAATCCAGATCGCCCGTAACAATTGCATCAGCATCAGCAGCGATCGCAGTTCCTAAAATCATATTGTCATTAGCATCTCGTAACTCAGGCACGTCGATAGTGGAAATTGGATAAACTTCCACTATCTCTCGCGTTCCCCTCATTAAACCATTAACGGTAAAACTCAAAGACTGTAATCTCGCCTGGAGTTTTTGTTTGTTTAAAGTATTCTCTAATTCTGCTAGTATTGGTTCAGAAGCACAAAATATGAGTTGACGAGTTCGAGCTAATCTGAATAAACGAGCTGGGATACCTCCCCACAGCCAGCCTGACACAAAGATATTAGTATCCACTACAATTTTCATTTGTGCGACTCTATTTCAGAACCTTTCTCGCGACGCACTTCCCGCACAAGTTCGCAAATTTCTTCCATTGTTAACTCATCAGGATCTGGACTCGCTGCTTCTATTCGCCGTTCCCATTCCTCCCAGTCAAAACCTGCTACCTTCTGAAAAACAATACTATCTCCTGTAACTGTAACTGCATATCGATCCCCAGGCTTCAGTTGAGCCTCAATCTCAGCGGGAATTTCTAACTTACCGTCGGGGTTGACAGGAACAGTAATATTTGATTTCAGAATGTATTCTCGCAGGTGTTCAACCACTCTATCTTGCAGAGTTTCCGGCAAAGATTCCATAATTTTGACCAAAGTGGCGATCGCCCTTGATGACATAGCTTTATCCTCTATATTTAATTTACCGCAAATCCGGTGTACTGCCGAATATTGGGAGAACGGAATCCCAAAACAATCTGTTCTTTGGGGATTCCCCCCGCTACTAACTCATTCGCAATTCCCTCTTCAGTTCCATCTCTTTGAATCCAAATTTTTCCCTCAATAATATCAACATGAACTAAACATCCGTGAACTCTGATATCGTTTTCGCGCCCCAATATTATTAGCAAATAACGGTCGGAATCGCTATCAAAAACCGTTTGAATCTGAATGTCTCCATAAGCATAAGGTATTTGAGCATATTCAGTCAGAATTTTTTTGATAATGCGACGATAATTCTCTAAGGTTCCCATTGTACTATCTCCTCATTTTGTTCGGCAAAAACGATTAAACATACTTGATAATCGGCTCTAATAATTTGACCAAGCGGTTCCGACAATAATTCGCTAAAAACTGATTGTGTAATAGCTAGATATAGCTTTCTATCGGGTTCAGTTCTAGCTATAACAGAACGATAAACTAAGTATTGACCCAGCGCATTCTCCAGGTCATTCATGTCTGATGCGCCCACAAAACTTTTGACTTCTACAGCTATCTTCTGTCCAGCTTTCTCAGCACTTAAAATCCGCTCTGCGCCCAAATCCACGTACATATCTTTAATTCCCCATTTTAATCGCAAGGGATCGTGGGTAATTCTCCATCCGTCTTTGATGAGGGCGTTTTTGACAACATTGTGATATAGGTCTTTGGCTGGCATATTGGAAGAAGTCAATTTTAAATCAATACGATTATATCCTAAAATCTACGATGATTATCAAGTCTGGATAATTCTGCTCGCCTTAATTTTAGCACGATATCCCTCTAAAAAAATCCAACAATTTCCTCCGCTCAAAGCCGACCATCGCAGCGCTCATACTCATCTTCCAAAAGCCATGAATGAGCCTCATCATAACTTGAACTTGAAAATAGAGACTTATAGTTAGCTGATGGCTAGTAAATACAAAATCCTCTATTTTTGGCACTCACTAACATCAAAATACGAGGAGGAAAAACAATCGGATCTACCCACAATTCGATAAATTCCCAATCATTAACTTGTTCGGCGAGGTCTGGTGTGTGCGATAACATGATATTCAGTTTACCAAAACTCCACACAAAAAGCGATCGCCCGCCCAACAGCACCAATACCTCCAGACTTGCTACTGTAAAGAGAGTTAGATTTAATCAACAAGCAATTATGAGCGGTACTGTTACATCCCCCAACAACCTCAACCAGCAGCGGCAACTCTCCACAGCATCCGCTGACACTTCCACTTCCCTGCTGGGCGACTTCATCCAAGAAACACTCGCCTTAACCAAGCGCCTGTTTATTCAATTGCAGCGCCGCCCCTCGACGCTAGTTGCAGGCATTATTCAGCCCCTGATGTGGTTGGTTTTGTTCGGAGCTCTGTTTGAAAATGCACCCGCAGGCTTGTTCGGCGAAAGCCAGAATTACGGACAATTTCTCGGCGCTGGTGTAATAGTTTTTACAGCCTTTGCCGGGGCGCTGAATGCTGGTTTGCCGATTATGTTCGATCGCGAGTTCGGATTTCTCAACCGCTTGTTAGTCGCGCCCTTGGCTTCCAGATTTTCGATCGTCCTAGCTTCGGCTATTTTTATCGTCACCCTCAGCTTTATCCAAACCGGCACAATCGTTACAGCGGGGGCATTTTTGGGCGCGGGATTCCCCGGAATTGCCGGACTAGGGGCGATCGCCCTGATTGTGCTGCTGCTAGTTTTGGGCGTCACCGGCTTGAGTCTGGGTTTAGCCTTCGCTCTTCCCGGTCACGTAGAATTAATTGCGGTAATTTTTGTTACTAACCTGCCGCTGTTATTTGCCAGCACAGCCCTCGCGCCGCTGTCATTTATGCCAGAGTGGCTGCAAGTTGTGGTGACTCTCAATCCTCTGAGTTACGCGATCGAACCCATCCGCTACCTGTACCTGCACAGCGATTGGTCGCTAGCCAGTGTCGTGATGCAAGCTCCTTGGGGTACAGTCACCTTTGGAGGAGCCCTGTTAGTGCTGCTGGCGTTTGATTTGGTGGCGCTGCTGAGCATTCAACCGCTGCTGAGACGCAGGTTTGCTTAGGGCGAGCGTTTCACCTGCACCGTCAATTCTAGGGACACTCCAAGAGCCCATTGGTGTCAACTTAACGTCAAACCCAGTCACAGAATGGTGTTGGACTATTAAGCCTAGATCCCCCCTAGCCAAGGGCGGGCACGGGGGCACCGCCCCTACGAAGGGGGGAACCGGAAATGGATCAAAGTCCCCCTTCTTAAGGGGGATTTAGGGGGATCTGGACTCAGCTAAAAACGAGGTTTATCAAGGCTTTCAGGCGATTGTTCACACCAATGGGCATTGCCCTGTCCTTAGCCCCAGCGAAGTAATATAATATTTAGTCGCAAGTCAGAATATTGTTTAGATAGAATTGTTTTTTTGAAGATTCAACTAATAAATTATGAACACCAAAACTTCCAAATCCGGTAAATTGATGATGGGGATTGCTGCAAGCGCGATCGCATCCTGTGCTCTGTTCTCCCCTCAAGCAAGCTTCGCTCAAGCCAGCGGTTTAAATAATGCCCAACCGCTGCAAGACTTTCAAACTCAAGACAATACCGACCCATTTTCCGGCCGCAGCAGCGGCAGCGCAATATTTGATTTAATTCACAGATCCCAATTGGGAGGCGGCCGCAGCATGGAAGAATTTAATAGCGAACAGCGCCAAAATTTGAACGATGCGGCAGCAGAATTTCGCAACAAACAGCGCCAACTACTGGAAAAGCAAGCTGTACCTTCTGAAGGGGCGATCGCACCAGCAGAAATTACCGCCCCCGTCCCTTAAATTTACAAATGCTGTTTGCTCATTTCTGAGTCCGCGTGGGCGAAGCCAGCGCTTAGGCGGACGAAAGTTTGTCTAGCAGCGATTTCAAGATCCGAATCTTATCTAAAAACCATCGCGCTTAATCCCGTTCCAACCACGCCCGCATTTTACCCGGATTAAGCAAACCGTAAGGATCGACCAACTCTTTAAACTGCAACTGTTCCACATTAATACTTTTCATCCCTCCATCTTCCAATATATAAGTGTGAGGATTAGCAATCATTGCGCCTTGCTCTTCGTGATAGCGAATAATTTCATTTAGCCGTGATGCCGTAGTGTAGCGAACTATTTGCAAAGCCGCGGCGATCGCCCTGCCATTTATCCGCAAAAACTCCAAGTGCATCAACACCTCATCCCCATAATAATTGTACAGTTCCTCAATCAATTTCAAACCTTTATCTGGGGGAAAAATCGTCTGCAAATAAGTCAGAGACGGGTCAGCGCTGCGAGCGTGCAGAGTTGTATGATTCCAAGTAAATTCAGCAATTGCTGCACCTTTGTTCGCTGCTTGCGCGTTTTTTTGATAGCAAATTGTGCCGCCATATTCGCGCACCAAATCTTGCAGCGGTTCCAGACAAGATTCAGCTACCATTAACAAAGCGCAGTGCTTACCTTCAGGAATCTCCTCGCGGAAAGCAGCAAAATAAGCAGGAATCGGCCAAGCACAAACACAAATTAGTTTTTTGATAATTCCGTCAGCATCGCCCAAAGCTTGACCGAAGTTTGCCGATGTCATAAAATCGTCAAAAGCGACAATGATTTCCGCCCAAGCATAAGCAGGGGCGAGGGGAATTTCTAACTCTGTAATAATCCCATTTGTGCCGTAAGCGTGATTGACTTTTTGCACTTCATCGCCGCGTAATTCGATGACGCGGGGCTCGTCTTCCATTGTAACGACTCGAACGGCATGAAGATTTCCCCGATCGCGCAATTGCCCGTAAGTTATCGAACCAATTCCCCCGCTACCGCCGCCGATAAATCCCCCAATCGTTGCGGTGCGATAGGTTGAGGGAACCATCCGCAATTCCCAACCAGTTTCTCGCGCTTGTTTGTCGAAAACCGACATTTTCACCCCTGGTTCTACGCAAGCTAAACCCGGTTTTATCCAGCGGATACTGTGCATTTTGGTGGTATCTAAAATGACGCCACCCTTCAGGGGAATGCACTGCCCGTAATTGCCCGTTCCTGCACCTCTGACAGTTAGCGGAATTTTGAATTTGACGCAGGCTGCAGCAATCCGCAAAACTTCGGCTTCGTTGGCGGGACGAACTACTAAATCTCCTGTTTTATCACTTAAGAGAGGTTGCAAAACAGGACTGAAGTGATAATAGTCTTGAGATAGCTTGACAACTTGCGCGCGATCGCTAATTATTTCAATTCCCGATAGTTCCGAAGAAAAAGCATCCCAGTCAATACTTTGAATCGCATTTGCAGTCATTTTGTTTCCTCAATCCTGACAGGATTATATATTTTCTCAAACAGAACTTAGTAACCTAAAATACTAACTGCAATCTTTCTTTAAGCAGTAAGGTGCTGAGGTTTCATCCTAAATAGCAGGACTGCTTTTTTCAATTAACCAATCCCCCAAAGACTGCCATACCGTAGTATTTCCAAGGAACTACAACAGTCTCAAATCCAGCTTTTACCAGCATTTCCAACTGTGCCGAAAGTGTAGCTAGGCGATCGGGATTAGAATAGCCGTAAGAGACGCTCGTCCCCACATTTGCCCGAATTTGTGCTAACGTTTCCCCCTGACTTAGCGCCCAATCTTCTCGCGCCGCTTGATAAATATCTTTCATTGCTGCTGATTCTGCTAAAAGAGGGTCGGCATTCCAAAAACAGCCACCAGCATTTAAACTTCCGCGAATCCGTTGAAACAATTTCAACTTCATCTCGTCCTCAAGATGGTGAATTGCCAGAGATGAAACGCAAGCATTGAATTTATCGCTCAAGCCTGAGAAATTTGGATTTTTCGCCCATTCTCCAAAGTCCATTTCTATGCCAGTCCACCGGGCTGCGTATCCTGCCGACTCTATTTTGGCGCGGGCAAAATCAAGCATTCGCGGCGAGTAATCGACAGCAACTATTTCGGCAGACGGGTAGCGTTGGAGAACTTTTAAAGTGAGTTCCCCCGTACCGCAGCCGAGTTCTAAAATGCGGTGGTTTGTGTTAGCAATGCAGCCTGCTACTACATCCAGCATTTCGTCATATTTAGGTAAAAGTCGCCGAATGCCCGTATCAAAATCAGCAGTATTGACGAAAACTTCTCCCGGAAAAATTTCCTTGTTAGTAGGTGAGACAGTAGAGTCAGAATTCACGATCGCCAACCATAGACTACAATTGCTATCCTAACCGAGATAAAGCAAAAAGTGCGTGAAGTAGGGACAGGGCGCTGCCATGTCCTTAACCGAGCATCTGTACTTCACTCAACAGAAAATCCCTATAAAGTTATGGGTATTCTTACGGATAAGCGAAACACTCGCGGTAAACAATAATTAACCCTCAGTTGCACTCAGAGAGTCTTGCTTTACCCCGGACGCCAGCAAAACAGTCTGAGAAAGCAGTGTTATGTTAGTAGTGCATAAATTCCAATCAAGATTAAACCTCACACGTGAGGATACCATGCCCCAGTTGATTTCTCGAATTCGGGCTGCCATCAGCCAATTAATTTACAAGCGAATTATCCTTGTGGTGACAATTTTATTTTGTGTAGGTGTAGGAGTAGCGATGGCAAATATGTCTCGTCTTTCCTCCACTCTAATCGAATCGCAAGCTCTCCAAAATGCCACCCTCTATGCCCAAGCTGTTAAAGAAGCCCGCACCCTTTACAGTTCCGATGTTGTTAGTCCTCTAAACACCGCTGAAGCAATTAACTTTACCCACGACTACAACCCGACAAAAGTAACAGTTCCCGTACCAGCCAGTTTCTTAATAGAACTAGGCAACCATATCACAAAAAAAAATCCCGAAGTATCACTTCGTCTCTATAGCAACTACCCGTTTCCCTGGCGACAAAAAGAAGGCGGAGCCCGAGACGAGTTTGAACAGCAAGCTATTACCTATTTGACGCAAAATCCGACAAAAAAGTTTTTCCGCGTTGATGATGTTCGCGGCAAACCCGCCTTTCGATATGCCGAGGCAGATATTCTAACTTCTAGCTGCGTGAACTGTCACAATACTCACCGTGACAGTCCTAAAACTGATTGGAAAGTGGGAGATGTGCGGGGGATATTAGAAATTACTCAACCTCTCGATACCATCACTCAACATACT
This sequence comes from Microcoleus sp. w2-18bC1, assembly GCF_036700365.1. NCBI lineage: Bacteria > Bacillati > Cyanobacteriota > Cyanophyceae > Oscillatoriales > Microcoleaceae > Microcoleus > Microcoleus sp. w2-18bC1. The sequence goes on along the minus strand of NZ_JAUBOS010000005.1, from coordinate 180,714 downwards.
CAAAGTGAACTTAAAAACCTGTTTTTACTGTTAGTAGGACTTTCCGTTTTAGGAGTGACAGGCTTAACTGTATCTATCAGCAGGTTGCGCCAAAATGCTAAACAATTAGAACAGCGCGTCAGGGAACGCACGGCACAATTGCAAGAAACTAATGTAGAATTGGTAAAAGAACAGGAAAAGAGCGATCGCCTGCTGCTCAATATTTTACCCCAATCCATTGCTACCAAGTTAAAAGATGGTCAAAGCAGTATTGCTGACGGCTTCGCAGAAGTCACTATTCTGTTTGCAGATATCGTAGGCTTTACCGTACTTTCAGCACAAATATCTCCCGAAGAACTGCTCAAGTTTCTCAACGAAATTTTTTCAGCCTTCGATAGCTTAACGGAAAAGTACGGCTTGGAAAAAATCAAAACAATTGGAGATGCTTACATGGTAGTGGGAGGTTTGCCAAATCCCAGCACCAACCACGCCGAAAGCATTGCGGAAATGGCTTTAGATATGCAGGAGGAATTAGCAAAATTTAATGCCAAACATCATGCAGGAATTAACATTCGCATCGGCATCAATACTGGGCCGGCAATTGCGGGGGTTATTGGCACTAAAAAATTTATTTACGACCTCTGGGGCGATGCCGTCAATACAGCAGCCCGCATGGAATCCCACGGAATTGCCGGCGCGATTCAAGTCACACAATCAACTTACGATATCTTGCAAAATAAGTATCGGTTTGAAGACAGAGGAATTATCCACATCAAAGGCAAGGGCGATATGAATACTTATCTGCTTGCAGGCAGGCTAGTCAGCGCAGTTTCGGTTTAATTTGTTTATTATATTATGAAGGGGTATGCTAGTTAGTCCGAAGTCATCAGTCATTAGTTGTTAGCCGTTAGCCAACAACTAACAGTTAATGCCTGCTGGCCTTTGACTGCTGACAATTACAGGAATTACAGAGGGGATGTGAGAACCCGGTTTCTGCGCGGTTGCTTCGTTGACAAACCAAAAATTTATTACGAGAAACCGGGTTTATTTTCTTATGTTCTATCATTAGCCATTTGCAAAATAGTAAGTTTTATGTTATCGCGGATTTTATCATTCTTGAAATTTTTCAAATCTCGCTTGTCTAGGCAAATAGCTTTGTGGGTATTTGCTAGCATTCTTGTCATAGAGGGAATTATTTTAGTTCCTTCTTATTTTCGGCGAGAAAATGAACTTTTAAGTCAACTGGAACAGGTATCTCGCGCGACTGTTGATTCCCTAGAGTTTTTGCTTCAACAAGATATTTCCGATCGCACTTTCTTGCAAGAAGAAGTAAAAAATATTATTAAGGATTCTCAAGTGGTTTTAGGACTATCTATTTACCAAGCTAACGGTCAGCTAATATATACACTTGGCGAACCCCCAGAAATCAGTTTACAGCAACTAAAAAGAGCTCGTATAGTTCACAATCACAATTTCGATGGCAAGCGCTACGATATTGCTTGGACGGAGCGACATTTGGGAGGCGATTACATCTTAATTGTTCGCCACGATGCTTCCACCGTTCAACCGGAACTCTACGCATTTATCGGGCGGATTGCGGTTCTAGTCATCATTATATCAGCCTTTGTCACTTCGGTGACTATGTTTTTTTTAGGGGTGACAGTAATTTCACCTCTCTTGAGATTGCGCGATGACTTGATCGCTGCTGGAGACGCTTTGAGCAAAGATCAAGAGAAACCTGATTTCTACTCTCTGTCTGTCAAGCGCGATGACGAGTTAGGAGAACTCATGGTCGCATTCAATCAAATGTTTCACCGAGTATACAAGGAAATTGCACAGCGGAAACAAGCTGAGGAAGTATTACGCGCCGAACAAGAAAAGTCGGAACGTTTATTACTAAATATATTACCTGTCATGATTGCCGATCGCCTAAAACAAGGCCAGATAAATATTGCCGATGGATTTGCCGATGTTACGGTTTTGTTTGCTGATATTGTGGGCTTTACCGAAATATCTTCGCGCACATCTCCTGAAGAATTAGTCGAGTTGCTTAATAAAATATTTTCATCTTTCGATCGCTTAAGCGAACAATACGGCTTAGAAAAAATTAAGACTATCGGCGACAATTATATGGTGGCAGGCGGTTTGCCGCTTCCCTGTACAAATCACGCCGAATCTATTGCCGAAATGGCCCTGGAAATGCAGCAAGAAATTATGAAATTCCGCGACGAATGCGGTAAACCTCTCAATATCCGCATTGGCATTAATACTGGGCCTGTGGTAGCAGGTGTCATCGGCACTAAAAAGTTTATTTACGATTTGTGGGGAGATGCTGTGAATACAGCAAGCCGCATGGAATCTCAGGGACTTCCGGGTAAAATTCAAGTTAGCAACTCAACTTATGAATTGCTGTGCGATAAGTATTTGTTGGAAAAGCGCGGTAAAATTAATGTTAAAGGCAAAGGCTCTATGACGACTTATTTGCTCAAAGGTAGAAAATTGTAACTAACAATTTTAACCATCGCCCGCGAATACGTGGTATGGTGGCTGACGTTGCAGGGCAGACGCCCTCGCCACCAAACTATATTTTTTTTGAACGAACCGCGAAGACGCTAAGGACGCGAAGGAAGAGAAGAGAAGAAAAGAGAAGAGAATATAAAGAGTTGCCAAGTGAGTTAACTTTGCTATATTAAAATGCGAGTTGATATTAGTTAGATGGGTAAAAATGACGGCGGATCAGGAACTGAATTATTCTACTTCACCGATTTGGCAGCCCTTCACGCAAATGAAAACGGCGCCCCCGCCACTGAAGGTAATTCGCGGCAAAGGATCGGTGCTGGAATTAGCAGACGGGCGGCAAATTCTCGACTGCATTTCTAGTTGGTGGGTGACTGTTCACGGGCACAGCCATCCGGTTCTGGCTGAGGCTCTTTATGAACAAGCTCAAAAGTTAGAACACGTAATATTTGCGGGATTTACTCACGAACCTGCCGAGAAACTTGCAAGTAAATTGCTAACTCATACGCCTGCTTCTTTAACGCGGATTTTCTTTTCTGATAACGGCTCGACTGCTGTTGAAGTTGCTCTGAAAATGGCATTTCAATATTGGCAAAATATCGGAGAAACTAATCGCACTAGCTTTATTAGTTTTGAGGGAGGTTATCACGGCGATACTGTGGGCGCGATGTCGGCTGGCAGAAGTTCGCTGTGGTGGGAATCTTTTGCACCTTTAATGTTTGCTGGTGATGTTGTTCCTTTTCCGGCGACTTTTGACGGCGACAGCGAGGTGGAAAGCAAGGAGGCGGCGAGTTTAGAGAAATTGGAGTTTTTGTTAAAGCAGGGCGGCTATGCGGGAATTTTTATCGAACCTTTGGTGCAAGGTTCTGCGGGGATGCGAATGTGCCGCCCTGAGTTTTTGCGGGCGATCGCACAACTTGCCCGCCAGTTTAATGTATTGTTGATTTACGATGAAGTAATGACGGGTTTTGGGCGGACGGGCGAACTGTTTGCCTCGGTTAAATCTGCAACTTCACCGGATATCCTGTGTTTGTCTAAAGGATTGTCTGGTGGTTGTTTACCAATTGCTGTCACAATGGCATCGGAGGATATTTATCAAGCTTTCTGGCGAGATGAATGGGACAAAGCTTTTTTTCACGGTCATTCTTACACCGGAAATCCCTTAGCTTGTGCGGTGAGTGTAGCATCCTTGGAGCTTTTGGAGCAAAACCCAAATGTGTATCAAGGGATGGAAAAACTCCACCACAAATATCTAAATCAATGGCTGAGAAATCATCCTAAACTCGAACGGATTCGGACTTGCGGCACCATCGCAGCAATGGATGTGAAAACGGAAAGCGATTCCGGTTATTTTAATGACATCGCTCCTGTATTGAAAGCCAAATTTCTCGAAGCGGGGTTTTTGCTCCGCCCCTTGGGAAATACGCTTTACTTGATGCCTCCCTACTGCATTTCTCCTGATGAACTAGAATCGATTTATCGGGTAATTCGTCAGGTTTTGGATACTCTGTAAACCCTTTAATTTTAGTAATGAATTTACCCAATTGGAACGATTTGGCTGACGACGCGCTGGCGGGCAAATGTCTCTCTCGCGAGCAATCTTTAGCCGTATTGCGCGCACCGGATGAGGTTTTGCTGGAACAACTAAACGCAGCTTATCGGGTGCGCCGCCACTACTGGGGAAACCGAGTCAGGCTGCACTATTTGTTAAATGCTCAAAGTGGCCTTTGTCCTGAAGATTGCCATTATTGTTCTCAGTCCAAAATTTCGAGTGCGGAAATTGAGAAATATCCGCTTTTAGCTAAGGAGAAAATTCTGGATGCTGCCCAACGCGCAGCAGATTTAAAAGCTGGTACGTTTTGTTTGGTGATTTCGGGTCGCCAACCTAACGCATCTACTTTCGATCGCGTTTTGGATGCTGTCGAGACTGTGAAGGCAAATTATAACCTAAAAATTTGCGCTTGTTTGGGATTGTTGAGCGAGGAGCAAACTCATCGGCTGGCTAAAGCTGGAGTCGATCGCGTAAATCACAATCTCAATACTTCCGAATCATATCACACGGACATTTGCACGACTCACACTTTTGGCGATCGGGTTGAAACCGTCGAACACGTAAAAGCAGCGGGAATCACAACTTGTTCCGGCGGAATTTTGGGGATGGGCGAATCGGATGATGATGCGATCGATTTAGCGCTTTCGCTTCGCAATTTGGGAGTTACTAGCGTACCCGTCAACTTTTTCATTCCGATTCCCGGTACGCCATTTGCAGATGTGAACCGGTTAACTCCCCGCCAATGTTTGCGAATTCTCTGTTTGTTCCGATTTTTGCTTCCCAGTCAAGAAATTCGGATTGCTGGGGGACGGGAAGTGCATTTGCGATCGCTGCAACCTCTCGGACTCTACCCCGCTAATTCTATCTTTGTTGGTGATTATCTGACAACTCCCGGACAAGCTGCCCATCAAGATTGGGACATGATTCGAGATGCGGGATTTGCGATCGAATCCCCCGAAGGTTCTCTCTTAGAAGTTGATTCAGCAGTTACCACATCCGAACAAAAATCCCTGGTTGTGTAACTCTTATAGCAGTTTTCAATCGGATGAAATAGAGGAAGACACGGCACTGCCGTGTCCCTACCCAGTATCTATATTTCACGTTTACGAATGGGAAAGAAAAACCTGGTTTCTGAGGTAGCAAATGTGTAAACGGTAAGTTCTTAGATTGTAGCCCGAAACCCTTATTCTACGGTTGACATTCTTCAATCTAAAATCTAAAATCTAAAATCTAAAATAATACAAGAGAGGAAAATTGTGGACAAACGCGAAGAAATTACGATCGCAGAATACCAGCTAACTGCCGAATCTTTTCGAGAAGGAACTTGGCATCATGACGTATCCCAAAATCGATCCGCACTGACCGCTGCTATGCCCCGCAATCCCGGTAAAATTCTCGATATAGGATGCGGGCCGGGACGAGATTTAGTAGCGTTCAAGAGCCAAGGACACACAGTTGTAGGCTTAGATGCAACTCCGGCTTTTGTAGAAATAGCAAAAGAGTTGTCAGGATGCGAAGTTTGGCAACAATCTTTTCTGAATCTCGACTTGCCAGAAGCAGAATTTGACGGTATTTTTGCCAATGCTTCCCTGATTCACGTTCCCAGCGACGAGATGGTGAAAGTGCTGCAAGATTTGCACAAAGCCTTAGTTGTTAACGGTGCAATTGTCATGTCAATGTGCCGAGGAAATTGGGAAGGATACGACGAGAGACCAACGGGAAAACGCTATACTGCGGGATGGGAATATCATACTTTAGCGCCTTGTTTAGAAGAAACAGGATTTGCAATTGTCAATCACTACTATCGCCCCCCTGGCTTACCCCGCGAAGCTCAATCTTGGGTAGTAATGGTGGGCAAAAAACTCTAACGTAAATGGAAAATAGGCAATCGGTAATTGCCAATCATTCCCCTCTCTTCCTCTGCGCCCTCTGCGCCCTCTGCGGTTAAATAAAAAAACTCATTCACCAATAGACAGAAGATTGTTGTATAATTATATCCAGTCAAATAAACCACTTTCTGCACCAATTAAATCCCAATTAATATGACAGATAAATCCCACATTTTTTTAGCGGGTGCTAGTCGAGGCGTCGGCTTAGAAATCGCGAAATGTCTGACAGCACAAAAGATGCAAGTAACTGCACTTTTGCGATCGCCCACAACCAGCACCGAATTAGAAGCAATGGGCATCAAAGTCGTGACTGGCGATGCTTTGGATGCAGCAGCTATGGAAGCTGCGATGGCTGGCGGTGAGCCAATTCACGCCGTAATCAGCACAATTGGCGGCTTGCCCAAAGATGGAGAAAGAGCAGATTATTTGGGAAACAAAAACTTGATTGATGCGGCTGTCAAAGCAGGCGTGCAAAAATTTATTTTAGTTTCATCCATCGGTAGCGGTAAAAGTGCCGCTGCTTTGCAACCGCAGGTTTTGGAAACTTTGGGCCCGGTCTTAATTGAAAAGGAAAAAGCCGAAAATCATTTGATAGCAAGCGGGATGATTTATACAGTGATTCGTCCGGGCGGACTCAAATCGGAACCTGCAACAGGCAACGGTATTTTAACAGAAGATTTTAGAGTTGCTGGAACTATTCACCGGGCGGATGTAGCGCAGCTAGTTTGTCAGTGTTTAGTTTCTGATGCTGCTAACAATAAAGTTTTGTCGGCGGTAGACAGGCAAATGCTTTACGGCAATCCAGAATTTGAGGTATTAACTTTTAGTTAAATATCCAAACCTCAAAAAACACAAAAACCTGTAGGGGCGGTTTAAGCGAACAATACAAAACTTCCGCCCTTTGCAGATTTTTGTACAAAACCCGCCCAGACTTAAGAATCGCAAGGCTTAATCCACGATCGCCCGATCGCCCAATCCAAAACCAAACCCGCGATCGCAAACAATACCACACTCTCGACACCGCGAACCGCAAACGGCAATAACTCTTGTAGGGCGGGCATCTTCCCGGATTCAAAACACAATCCAGCATCCAACTGTCCAAAAGCCCGCACCAACCCAAAAGCCAACACCGCACCAGATTTAAGCTGCGGGTTAACATCTCGGCGGATAGCGTAGCGGTAAGTCACGCCGAACAAAAAACCGCCCAAAAGTGCGATCGTCCCTCTCAAGGCAAAATTTAGGTCAATTTCCCTTACCTGCAAACTCGCCAGAGAATCCAACCTATCCGCTAGAATTAAGCTATTACCAAGGGCGATCGCCCCAAAACCCAGCAAACAAGACAAAGCAGCAACACTCCCTGCCTTCAAAGATTCTACCCGTTCAGCCGCACTAAAATTTGACGAATCCTTCACAGCGCCCTCATTTCAAAAATGGCTCAAATTGACCTATCATAAGGTTTGGAGTCACTTTGTACAGTTTGTTCAATAAATAGCTATGGATATTTTGTCACTCGGTTGGGTTTCGGTGCTAGTTCTGTTCTCCTTCTCAATTTCAATGGTCATTTGGGGACGCAACGGTTTCTAGATTCCCGAATAGCTTGCGGGGCAGGCTTTTTAACGGCCCCGCATTTTTTTAAATCCTATTTAACCAAATCAAAATAACAGGAGTTGTAAACATGACAGCAAAAAAAATCTTAATGCTAGTCGGCGACTTTGTAGAAGACTACGAAGTAATGGTTCCCTTCCAAGCACTGCAAATGGTAGGTCACACCGTCCACGCCGTCTGCCCGGACAAAGCAGCAGGCCAAACGATTCGCACCGCAATTCATGACTTTGAAGGCGATCAAACCTACAGCGAAAAACCCGGTCACAACTTCACTTTAAACGCGACTTTTGACGAAATCAACCCGGCCGACTACGACGCTTTGATTATCCCCGGAGGACGCGCCCCAGAATACATCCGCCTCAACGAACAAGTGCTGCAAATTACCCGCTACTTTGCCAACAGCAAAAAGCCGATCGCATCTATTTGTCACGGCTTACAGGTTCTAACTGCAGCAGGCGTACTCGAAGGCAAACGGTGCACCGCATATCCCGCTTGCAGCCCCGACGTACTCCGGGCAGGTGGCAAATATACAGAAGTTCCCGTTACCGAAGCCGTAGTCGATGGCAATTTAGTCACCGCCCCCGCGTGGCCAGCACATCCTAACTGGCTAGCTGAATTCCTGAAAGTTTTGGGAACGAAGATCGAACATTCAGATAGTCATTAGTCATTAGTTATTAGTCATTAGTCATCAGTTATTAGTTATTAGTCAGATGAAAATTTTCACAGTCAAAGTTAAACCGAATTCCAAACAGCAAAGCATCGAAGAGCAACCCGACGGCAGCCTCACAATACATCTCAAGTCGCCGCCAGTCGATGGTAAAGCAAACCAAGAATTAATCATGCTGTTGGCAAAAAAGTTTAAAGTGCCGAAATCTGCGATCGGCATTAAATCAGGTCTTTCCTCAAAAAATAAACTTGTCGAAGTTGCGATCGAACCTTTAACATAGAAATAACGGTAATAACAAATCTATCTAAAGAGGGATATAGACTCAACTTTAAAAGTATATATTAATAGTTGTAGAGTTAGAATAAAAAAATATGAGCATTGAAAATAGAGTCGAAGCAACAGCGAAAAATATTGAAGGCAAAATCCAAGAAGCTGTTAGCGAAGTTACAGGCAATCAGAAAGATAAATTAGAAGGTCAAGCCAAGCAGGATCAAGCATCAGCAATTCACCTGAAAGAAGACCTCAAAGATAAAGCAAAAGAGATTGTAGACCGAGCTTAGTAACAGTATTCGCTACAAGTTTCCTGCCTACTAAATCCCGCAAACATATAGTTTGCGGGATTTTTTATAATGAGCCTAAATTCTTTGTACCAATATCTTGGGGTGGGTTTATCAACATTATTGGTGGCAAAATTCACCTGCGAACCGCCTTTATAGATTCCAGTAATTCATAGTGCAAAAGCATTAATTTTGTGGCGGGAATTGTTTCCATTGCATAAGTTGTGCCATCTTGATGAGAAAATTCTACCTCAAAAGCACTGCCATCAAATTCCATCACAACTGTTCCTACTTGTCCTTTATATAATTTAATGATTTATTTTGTTTCAAAATGGGTTGCTTCTAAATCTTCAGTTAAAGCAACAATATCTAGGTCTTTAATTGTTTTCATTGTTTTTACCTCACTTTTGGACGGGATAACAAGTTGTTAATCTGGGGAAAGTTTCACCTGAGCGGACGCTCCAAGCTGCTATAATCAGAGACTCACCTACTTCGGTTTTCAGCAAGAATTTCATGTTATAATGTGTTCCGTATTCATTGTTTTTTTGAATAACAACATCTTCGTTGATAGCAGCTTCTTTTAAAGCCTGTTTGAGCATTTCAGCATTTTCTAGGTTAATGCCTAACTTACGGGCAAACAAAATAGCTTTATTTTTTCATTCTTGGTGATTCAGATTTAGAGAAGATTCTTCTATTTTATTGCCTAAATCTGCTAGATGACCATTGGGCAGTTTCACTATTAATAACTTTTTTTGAAGGACAAAATAGAATATTAGTCTGCTACGATAATCGACTTTTACTCAAATGTCAATTATATCGTCTTTGAGCTGGGTGGCTGGTTTATCAACATTATTGATGGGTGGCAAAATGGAGCGGTGAATCTGCCCTTCCTTTCAATGCCCAATGCCCAATCCCCAATCCCCAATCCCCGATGCCCAATTCTCAATGCCAATAAAAAAGCCAGGGATGGATATCCCCAGCTCGAAACATAGGACAATTAGTTTTGAGAGTTGGTAGGGCGATGTTTCAGAATCGACCCCACCCACTTTTACCCAACTTAAATCAGGGTAATGTCAGAAGCCGTAATGCCCGGTCTGCCATTCAGAATTGCCAGCGTAACTACTCCGCCAGCAGTACCAAAACCGTTAGAGTCATATCCTAGTCGTCCAGTTTCATTTTCATAAAAGACGAACGGCTCTGTCGCGCCCGCCCCGGCTGGACCAAAACTGCCGTTGTACTGCCCACTCTCAAGTGGCAAGAACGCCTTCGAAGAAATTCGATTCGTATTATCCAGTACCCTCAAGTTGGGGAAGCCGTTGGAGTCATTGATTTGGAAGATAAACTTGTCTTGGCCACTCGTAAAATCGCCGATTTGGTCTGTGTCAGTACCCACGGCGCCCTCGCCGAAGTTGTTGTAGTAGAAGCTGTCATTACCCGATCCGCCAATCAGCGTGTCAGCACCAGGCCCCCCGCCGAGAGAGTCGTTACCGTCGCCGCCGATCAAATAGTCTTTTCCAAAGCCGCCCAGCATGGTGTCGTTCCCACCACCGCCATTTAAGGTATCGTCCCCGGCTCCTCCGAGGGAGTCGATAGCATTGGATGAGTCGCCGAACAGGATGTCATCCCCGCTACCAGTAGTTATCACATCAGTGCCGTTGCCACCAATAATGAAGTTGCTGCCTAAGTTATCAGTAATGACGTTTGGCGCTGTAAGACCGGTAAAGCTGACGCCGCTAGCGTAGGAGATGAAGTCGTTACCCGCAACGTTGCCAATCACGCGATCGCGCGCGCTGCCAAAGATGATGGTGTCACTTCCCTCGCCACCGTTCATGAGGTTGGTGACGGTGAAGCTGCTGCCAGTAGTAGGATTGGTGTAGCCAATTAACAGATCGCCGCCGAGTCCGCCTTCGAGAGTAATCAAAGCCGTACCAGTACCAGCAAAAATGGCCTTGGTAGCATCGATAGTATCGTTGCCATCTCCACCGGCTGCGTTAGTAAAGGTACCGCTCAGGCTGTCGTTGCCTTCGCCGCCGACCATTGTATCCGTCACAAAAGCTGCAACGATTGTGTCATTGCCTACTCCGCCGTCGAGCAAGTTGCGACCCGCGAAGCCGGGAAATGAACTCTGGGCGCCTCCGCTCAAAGTTAGATTCGATACCCTGGATGACTCGATGAAGTCGTCGCCTGCACCTCCCAAAGCGGTATCCTGCGTGGCAAAAACCGTGATCGTGTCGTTGCCGTCGCCGCCCTCCAAGAAGTTTCTGCCGGCTTCAAACTCGCCGACCGCCCCGGTGAGAGAATCGTTGCCGCCACCACCAATCAAGGTGGTTCTCTCAATGCCGATCGTAATGACGCTGCCCTGAGCAAACGGGCTGCTTTGCGTACTGTTGGTAATGAATAAGATGTCGTCGTCAAGATCGCCCGACAGGTAGCTGTTGCTGGCCACACCTCTTAGGGTGTCGTTGCCTCTACCGCCATAAAGACTGTCTCTTACATTGATACCTACAACCAAGTCGTCGCCCAAATCACCCCGCAAGAAGTTGCTGCCTTCATTGCCAGCGAAGCCAATACCCAAACCACCGTCTAAAGAGAGGTTGTTGCCACCGCCTGCGATGAAGAAGCCGATCTTGTCATTGTCCTTACCGCCGTAAAGGGAATCTCCTCTCTGCGCCCCTCCCAGCATCGTATCTTCGCCCTGATTACCAAACATCAGGTTAGCTTCGACAGTACCTTGGAGGATGTCTTCTCCCTCGCCGCCGGCCAGGGTAGCGCGGGCTTCAGCGATTATCGTGTCCGAGCCTGCGTCGCCAAATAGCAAAGCCGGAGTGCGCTGAGATCTGATTGAATCTTCGTCGTCGCCGCCGTATATGGTATCGTTCGGGCCAACTGAAATCAGAGTATCGTTATCGCCTTGGCCAAATATTAAGCTGCCGCCCAGGGTGGAAGTTCTAATGAAATCCGCCCCCTCTCCGGCGAATACTGTATCCGGGCCTAGCCCCGGAAGGTTTAAATCTAGTTGATTAGAATTGTCATCTAACGTTGTCATAAAGCTTCACTCCTCTACTTGTTGGTCATCGCTGGTGCGACTACAGACACTGCCTAGAACACCGAATGTTTGGATTCCGCTGTAGTTTAACCTGTTTGCCAGCCGCAAGTCTAGCCTACTGGCGTTAACCCTGTCTAGACTTTCTCCCTCGCGGATTTTTTGCTTGTAAGCTTTTATTTTCAAAGTCTTCACCCTTTAATAATCCTGGTGCACTGTCTCAGGTGCTCACGCTCCATAAGACGCGGCTCATATTCTTAATGTTCCATTCTGGATTGGCGGTCGGGGATCGCGTCCGGGGGAGGAAATTAAAGATTAAAAAAGGCAGATCTGGGTGATCGGGAAGACAAGGGAAATTGGGAGATTTGTTACTTGGTAACAAGGCTTTGTGGCAATTTCCGGTTTTCCAGGCAGGGCCGTCATTTAATAATTCTGACCCGGATTGAACCGAGTACCGCTCCGGGCTTTAAAAGTCTACGCCCCGCTTTAGTTCTACGCCCCGATCGCCGTAGTGTTTGTGACAGTATACCTCGGAGTGTACGCTTGCCAAGTCAAAGTAAGCGTGGGGTTTGTGGCAGCGCCCGGTGATAATAATTTCTGTATCCCGCGGCTTGCGTAGCAGGGCTTCGACGATCGGCTCTACCGGCAGCAGTTCTAAGTCTACTGTGGGATTGAGTTCGTCGAGAATAATCGTTTTGTACCAGCCGCTGGCGATCGCACATTTGGCGATTTCCCAGCCGCGTTCTGCTTCTATGCAGTCTAGCTCTTGCTGTTGCCCCCGCCAAACTATAGCATCTCGGCCGCACCGCTGGTGGTCTACTAGCTGCGGGTAGCTTTGCCGCAAGGCTGCGATCGCCGCATCTTCTGTATAACCGCTGCCACCTTTGAGCCATTGCACGATTAACACCCGGTGAGATTGGTCTTGACTGATACCCCTACCTATTGCCTGCAAAGCTTTGCCCAAAGCGCTCGTAGACTTGCCTTTCCCCGCTCCGGTGTATATTTCGATACCCGAAATATGATGGTCTGCCGCTGCGGGGTGATAGTGGGGCTTCATTTCTGAGTGTAAGTCGGCAATCTCCAGCAAAGCTTCCGGGGCCGCTCGACCTGTGGCGATGACTTCTAAATATTCTGGTTTGTTTTTGAGGGTTTGGACTACTTCGTCAACTGGCAGCAAACCCAAGTCCAATACGGGGTTTAGTTCGTCTAGTACCACGACGGAATAGAGCTCGCTGGCGATCGCTCCTTTGGCGATATCCCAGCCTCGCTGAGCTTCGGCGCGATCGAAGCGGGTGATTGCTTCGGTCCCAAAATATTCGGCTCTGCCGGTTCGCACTTGGTCGATCAAGTGCGGAAATGCCCGTTGCAAGGCTTCTATTGCTCCGTCTTCGTCGTAGGAGCGGCCGGGGCCTTTGAGAAAGCGCAGCAACAAGACTCGTGTGGGCGAGTCAGAATTGATACCCAGCCCGATCGACCGCAACACTACTCCCAAAGCTGCCTGAGACTTGCCTTTACCAGCGCCGTCGTAGACGTGAATCTGACCCGCGGCGCGTTCCGACCGGGATGAGGCTGTCCGAATACCAATGCCATTCCTTACCATAATCAGCAGTTGTTTGAGTCTGTAGCGGGGTGGGTATTCGATCGCGCGCCTTGAATGTTTAATTTTTCCATTCTTTTGGCGGATCTCAACAGATTATACGATAACTTCTAACCCCCAATCTTTTAAGCAGCGATCTAACGGAATCAGGTGCTCAAACCTCCGGTTAAGATTCTTCCGCTTGTGCTGTACAATTAAAATTTAACACGGACTGATATACCTAAAGGCTTATGATTGCGAGTGTTTTCCCATTTCGGACTGTTTTGGTGCAAATTTTAATTATGTTTTTGGCGATCGCGATCGAATCGTGGTTTTTGCAAAAACTACTTAAACTCGGCCCCAAAACCAGCATTGAATATACAGCCATCCTCAATCTATCTTGCACTTGCGTAGGCTGGTTAGTTTTCTTCGGCATTGAAAGCGTTCTTAGCAAAGAATTGCGGGAACAGCTTATCGGTTATATTTTATTAGGACGTGGGGATAATGTTTACGCTCCAATAACTATGATAGCACTCTCAGTATTGGCAGTCACATTTCTAGCTAAATGGCAGGGATTAGAATTCATAGAAAACATGGTTTCCGGCAATAAAAAAGCTTCCAAACCTCAGTTTTTAGGACCACCAACCCTCACCCGCCGTCCTCCAAAAAAAACTTTTCAAGTAACTACCCAGTTTGGGGGGATCTTAATCGCCCACACTGTTAGCAATATCGTTATTTTAACCGTGTTGTTTTTGCAAAGCGTCTATTGAAATTTATGATGAAGCAATTTTTAGATGTCACTCAGCAACTCACTAAGCTGACGAACAACCTTTGGGAAACCAATAAAAAAATCCAAAAGGCGATGATTCCGCCTAAAGTTGTCCACTGGAAGACTCCTTTACTACTCAGCATCTTTTTAGCTTTGCTGACAGTGGCGGCAGTCACTGACTGGCGGACGAGAACTCTGCTTTTTGATATGAGCTGGTTATTTTTTACACTTTCAATGGGTTTGCTGACCAGCCAGCAACCTTTTGTGATTAAAGGAGTAAGTCTGAGTCCGTGGGTGACAAGCATTTTAATTGGGTTGTGGTTGCTGGTAAGATTGCCGTCGGATAGGAAGGAAATAGCATGGATAGCTGGCCCACTTATAGCAGTAGTAGTTCTGGCGACAATAGAGATTTGGAATAGCGAGTCGAAACGGGAAGGTATCAGGTCGTTGGTGCGCCCTCATTTTTTGATGATCACTCTAGTTCACCTGCTCTTTTCCTGTTGGTTTGCATTTCACTTTTTAATTCAAGGTTGGATAGAACAGTATCCGAGTGTTTTATCTCAGGATTTAAGGCAAAGCGATTATGTGGTGACATTTCAACAGCCAACTATTAATCGCTCCCGAGGAGTTGTCATCCTCAATGAAATGGAGCGATACCTGCGAAATGAAGCCCGCACAAAACCGTGGGCGCAAGTAGAGCAAATGTTAATAGATATTGACAACGAGCGATTTTTTCTGCGGAATCAAGCCTTAAAAACAACTGGGGTAGTCGCAGAAGATGCGAGGTGGGATGTCAAAACCTCGATCGTCCAAGGAGATTCCCGCTATCAGTTAGAGATGCAGGCAACTTGGCTGGGGCTGGTTTTTAGACCGGAAATATATTCGTTTACCAAATCTTGCGAGGTGTTCAATATAGGCAATAGGGCGACTGTAACCTGTGATGCGATCAAACGCTCTCAACCCGGACAGAAAAAAGATGGAACGGCGGGGGACAGTCAAGTTTGATTCGGTCTCTGTTAACTAATTGCGATCGGTATAGCGGGAGAGTAGGAGAGTCTAAGAGTGGGAGATTCTGAGAGTCTGAGATGAAAAAAATCCTCTTTCTTTCCTCTTCCCTCTTCCCTCTTCCCTCTTCCTTACACTAAAGTATGGCGAAAGTCTCCAGTGGGTTAATAACTAGATGAATTTGAGAAGAATCTTGACAGTCGCGACCAATGTATTTTGGGAAGTAATTCGCGATCGCATCCTTTACTTAATTATTATTTTTGCTCTGTTGATGGGCGCTTCGGTACGGTTGATACCGGAATTGGCGGCGACAACCGAAAAGAAAATTATTTTAGATATCGGTTTAGCGGCTATGAGCATTCTCGGTTTAATTGCCACAGTGTTTGTGGCTACCGGATTGGTCAACAAAGAAATTGAAAAGCGCACTGTTTATCTGTTAGTTGCTAAGCCGATAAGTCGGGCTGAGTTAATTGTGGGCAAGCACTTAGGACTGTCGGCGGTGCTGGCTGTGCTTGTAGCAGCAATGACTGTTATCTATCTGGCTATTCTGAGTTTGAGCCGCATTCCTTTCCCTTTGGAAAGCATTTTAATCGCTTCGCTATTTATCTGGTTTGAGCTGTGTCTGATGGCTGGTGTCGGGATTTTATTTGGGGTTTTTAGCAGTTCGCTGTTGGCAACTTTACTGACATTTGGCGTTTATTTAATGGGACATTCGACGCGGGATTTAGTGGCTTTGGGCAAGTTAACTAAAAATCCTGGTCTTGAACAATTGATGATGGGACTTTATCTGGTTTTGCCGGATTTAGCCAGATTCAATTTGAGAAACGATGCTGTTTACGGACAAGTTCCTTACTTGGCAGGTTTGATTACAGATGCTGGCTACGGTTTGCTGTATGTGGTGCTGCTGCTGTCAATTGCGATCGCCATATTTTCCCGCCGGGAATTTTAAAGCGCGCATTCCGCACCTTTAGGGTAATGGTTTGTAGTGAAGACTAAAATCCTCACTACAAACAATTTTATTATCGACTTAGAGCGCTAATATATAGAGAAGGTTATCGATCGCCAATCTTGACTAAAACTCAAACTTTTATTGGTAAAATGAGGTGACTTATGACTACTATAATTCACAAACCGATATCGCAGTTAAAGATTACTTGGCCACTGCTACCCGATGATTTCATCCTACCAGACGACCCTGTAGACGATATAGACCATCCCTTGCTAGCTAACGGTTTGCGCCAGTCTGTAGTGGATTCCCCGGAACTAATGCAAGACGCACTAATAGTTTCTAATTTTGCTTTGTGCGCTGCTGTGGACGATCGCACTATTTGCAAAGCCCCAGACTGGATGTACGTGCAGCCGGTTCAACCTTGGCCTCATAACTATCCCCGCCGTAGTTACACCCCTCATACCGAAGGAACTGTCCCTTTTGTAGTGATAGAATTTCTATCAGCTACTTACGGCGATGAATACTCTGTCGAACACACAGAAGAAATCGGTAAGTGTTTTTTTTACGAACAAGTAATCAAAGTTCCTCGCTATGTCATTTTTCGACCGCATACAGGCAGAATAGAAGTTTATGCGCTTGAATCCGAGCGTTATGACAATCAAAATCCTGATAAAAACGGCCGTTATTTAATACCTGGATTAAATCTATTTCTGGGAGTGTGGCAGGGAACTCGCGAAGGTAGAACGGGATATTGGCTGCGCTGGTGGACGGAGGGCGGAGAACTGCTTTTGTGGCCGGAAGAAAGGGCAGAAAATGAACGCCTGCGGGCAGAAGATGAACGCCTGCGGGCAGAAAATGAACGCCAGCGAGCCGATCGCCAACAGCAAGACAAAGAGTTAGCCGAGACGCTGCTGGAACAGGAAAGACAGCGAAATCAAGAACTTTTGGCTCGATTGGCAGCCCTCGGTATCGATCCAGAATAGCATTAGAAGTCCGATGCAAGTCGGAAAAAGGAAGAGGTTCGAGGGAAGAAGGGAACCCGATCGAGATATGCTTTCTTCATCCTTCTTTCTTTAGTTTGCTTTCTTACTTCTCTGTTTGTCACAAAAAGTTGAAATTATGTTAGTAGAAAAACTCGAACAATTAAAAGATATTTTCGCACAGATGGAACGGGCTTTGATTGCCTACTCCGGCGGAATTGACAGCACTTTGGTGGCAAAAATCGCTTTTGATGTGTTGGGATCTCGCGCTTTGGCAGTGACGGCAGTTTCCCCATCTTTACTGCCAGAAGATTTAGAAGATGCGCGCATTCAAGCAGCAGAAATAGGGATTGCCCACCAGGAAGTACAAACTCAGGAAATGGCAAATCCAAATTACACTTCTAACCCGGTTAACCGCTGCTATTTCTGCAAAAGCGAACTGCACGATACTTTGAAACCTCTAGCACTAGCAAAGGGTTATCCTTATGTGGTGGATGGGGTTAATGCTGACGATTTAAAGGATTACCGTCCCGGAATTCAGGCTGCGAAGGAACGCGGCGCGCGATCGCCTTTAGCAGAAGTAGGCATGACTAAATTGGAAGTGCGGCAGTTGGCTAAAGAATTGGGTTTGCCTTGGTGGGACAAACCGGCTCAACCTTGTTTGAGTTCGCGCTTTCCTTACGGCGAAGAAATCACCGTGGGAAAGTTGCAAAGAGTGGGGCGCGCTGAACGCTATTTGCGGCAGTTGGGACTGAAAAATTTGCGAGTGCGATCGGATGGAGATACGGCCCGCATTGAGTTACCAGCAGAGGAGATTAAGCAGTTTGTGTTAAATGCGGATTTGCCTGCATTAGTCGCGGTGTTTCAAGAGTTTGGTTTTGTTTACGCGACTTTGGATTTGGAGGGGTTTCGCAGTGGCAAATTAAATCAGGTTTTGCAGCCGCAGTTGTTGCAGGCAAAAGGTTGATTAATTTTCCCGAATACAAAAAATTTCTCATGATTGATGTAGTTTGGGAAATGGACAAAGGGGAACCATGGCAATCGAACCTTTATAGTGGCGTTGCTGAATCAGGGTATGAAAAAAAAAACTTTAAAATCCCAAAGCTTTGTGGATACTGGTTTCTATGACAGTCATATTTAGCGTTTCATACCGTAAATCAGCAATGCCGCGAATTTCTTGATAGTACAATCCCCCGAATTTATCCGTGGGATCAATCAAAAATCAAAAATCTAAAATCTAAAATCGAATGACTCTATGCAGCGGTTTCAACCGCCGAGTCATAAACAGGGTGGCTAACTTTCAACGCCCGAGTCTGATCAAGGAGTAGTTGGCTGAATTTGCTGTGGCTGCATTTGCTGCTGCTGATTCTGGAGCTGAAGTTGCTGCTGCTGGATCTCGAGTTGCCGATTCTCAAGATCTATTTGCCGCTGTCTGTCTTCGAGTTGCAAGCGTCTGTCTTCAAGTTGCAGCAATCTGTCTTCAGCTTGCCGCTGTCTTTCTTCACGTTGTAGCTCTCTTTCTAGCAGTCTGTCTTCACGTTGCTCTTGTCTGTCTTGACGTTGTTCGCGAATCTGTCTGAGCTGATTTCGCCGCTCAAAATCGCCTCCCAAAAATAAGTTTTGAAAAGCGTTGATAGTTGCTTGAAACCCAGTAAAAACGCCGCTAACAGCGCTGATCCCACTTGCAACTCCTGTTATTGGCTGCAAAAAACTGTTGATATTATCTCCTACCCTAGCATAGCCCGATCGCGCTACCAGAATCACATCGTCGTTGCGGAGAGTAGGGTTATTATTAGGATTCAACCCTTGAGCAAAATCTACCTCGATCGTGCGGCGAGAAACAGTACCGTTGGGGTTCAATCGCAATAGTTCTACCTTGTCTTTTTTAGCCCGCAATTGATTGAAACTGCCTGCCGTCAGCAAAGCTTGGTGCAGGGATGTACTAGGCCGCACCTGCAAAGCCCCAGGCCTAATTACTTCTCCTACAATATTGATGCTAATCGCGTTCGGAGAAAAACTGCTATTTGCGACTTGAGAAACTTCCGCTAAGTCTACAGTAGCTGCTGTCGGGATAATTACGCTATCTCCTTCTTGCAGCAAAATATCTTGAGTTGCGTCGCCTTTTTGCAGCAAATCCCACAGATTTACCATGATAGTTTGTTCATTGCCACCTCTGACTCGGCGGCGGATTTGCACGCGGCGAATGTCAGCTTCTGTAGTGATACCACCAGCAATTTTCAATGCTCTAGTTATTGTTGGTAAGCCTACAACTGCTCCTTGCTGTTGGTCGATAGCTACAAAACTCAACTCTGTTTGTTGGTTGCTCGATCGCACATCCGAAGCAAATACAGTATAAGGCCCCGGCCGGTTTACTTCCCCGACAATTACCACACCAATTGGTTTAGTAATATCAGCGGAAAAATTAGCACTGGCTCTTTGGCGAACTTCTTGAGTATTCAGGGCCCTTGCTGTCGGTACAAAAATTGTATCTCCATCTCGAATCGTGACATCTTGACGCAAATTTCCCGTGTCTAAAAAATCCTGCAAATCAACATTAGTAACTTGCTCCGGCCCGCCTCTGTTGGAACGACGAATTTGGACATTTCGCATATCTCCTGCTGATGTCACCCCTTGTGCAAGTTGCAGCATTTCCATCAAAGTCGGGAATTTTACTCCTCCTCCTTCTCTAGTGGGATTAATCTTGTAGGAACCCGGGCGAGTAACTTCACCCGCAAGACCTATATTTAGGGGGCGAGCGACGATCACAGTCACGGTAACAACGGGAACATTGATGAAGGGTTCGTATCGCTGGGTAATCACATTAGCGGCTTGTTGCAGCGTCAACCCTTGAATTGAGACGCTGCGAATAATTGGCAAATTGAGCGTCCCATCAACTAACACTTGATATTCTCTGCTGAATTCAGGGACGCCGAAGATATCTAAAGCAATGCGATCGCCCGGGCCTAAAGTATAAGCTGCTTCTGGTGTCAGCGAACCAGAATTGCCGATCGGCGGCAAACTCGAACCCGGAGGTGGCGGCGGTACTCTCGGTTGGTTTGGGTTCCTAGCGGGCGCAGGAGTTCTGACGGCAGGTAACTGAGCTCTACTGGGCAGCGAACTCAATAGCACCAGGAGTGCTGACAAACTCAGACTTGTAGCGGTTTGAATGGTATGTTTCATCTTTCTTCCCTGGTTGCAGCCTGCCAATGAACAAGAGCAATTTAGCTAGTGGATTTTAGTTTATTTTCCCTGCTGTCCAGTGTAGCCTCGCTGTGCTGCAAAATCCACAGGTGCAAGCATAAAAATTGTACGATCGTACTTAACTATTTTGTGCCTTGTTTGTAAAGAAAGTGTAAAGCCCGCCAACTGTTGTCAGGATTAGGATCTCGTTTGAGCAAAATTTTTCATACATAAGTCCGCATACAAATCAACCCGCCGAAGAAAGGAGATAGGAAAAAACCGCCCTGATTTGAGGTAAAATATTAGATAATTCTATCTGCAGGACAAAGACAAGTGTCACTAAAATTGGATAAAGTAATTCCCTGGGGGCGCTGCTTGGATGAATACATAGGAATGTTTAGCTTGACCTCAAGTGACCTCAAGCTAGCAATTCTTGATTGTGCGGGCGGCCCGGCGAGTTTCAATGCGGAAATGACTCGCCAAGGTAACAAGGTAATTTCTTGCGATCCAGTTTATCAGTTTACTGCGGTGGAAATTGGCGATCGCATCCAAGAAACATATCAAACTGTGATTGACGGTGTTAAAGCCAATTTAGACGGCTACCTGTGGAATAATTTTGAATCGCCCTACCAGCTAGGGGAAGTGCGAATGAAGGCGATGCAGGAATTTTTAGAAGATTTTCCATCAGGCTTACAGCAAGGCCGCTACATAACTGCTGAGCTGCCTGTTTTGCCTTTCGAGAACGGTAAATTCGATTTAGCTTTGTGCAGCCATTTCTTATTTGCTTATTCTCACCTACTTTCCGAAGAATTTCATTTGGAAGCAATTACAGAAATGTGTCGGGTTGCGAAGGAAGTCCGGGTCTTCCCTCTATTGCAGAGTTTTAGCGGGGAGGAATCCGATCACTTAAATCCGATTCTCACAGAATTGAAAAAGAGAAGTTTTAGTGTAGAAATTCAAGAGGCTCCTTATGAGTTTCAAAAAGGCGGGAATAAGATGCTGCGAGTTAGCAAAAAAAGCTGAGCATAAAAGTAATAATAACTTATTATGCTGTTATGGAAACCAAATAACAGCCATTAATTCGCCAACTATTATCAAACTGTTTTTCCATGAGATAAATGGCTCGGATTGGGATGCCTTCCGAGTCCAGCAACAGCACCGGCTGAGCGGGAATTCCTTCTACAGTGGCGAGGTTTTCAAATAATACCGAGCGCGGACGGTAGACAGATTGATAGGCAATTTTTACCATGTGCATAAAGTTTTCGGCTGTGCGAAACTGCTGCTGAATTCCGGGACTGGCGAAGGCAAAAGCCCCAGCAGCATCGTCTTTTTGAAATGCTTGCAGTTGCTGTTCTACGACTGAGCGAATGGTAGTGCGATCGCTTTCACTGAGGAACATATCTTTAATAATTTGTCAAGAGATGGGAGTGTCGAATAGTTACTATTATAGCGCTCCAACTTAAAAGCGATTTTGTTGCGGGATGGCTGGGAAGCTGTCAGGGCGATCGGGGTTTATTTAAACCCTGGCCGGCTACAGACATTAGTGGTAAAATTGGTTAAAGACTTTAAGAATTGTCAAAATGCTAAGCAGCGCCGCATTGAGGAAAACAGGGTCGGGGTGGGAATTTGCAAATGAAGAAGCCTTAGAGGATTTTGTCGAAGTTCACTTGCAAAGTTTGCTCGGTTTGACAGTCATCAAGCGGCAATTCACTGTCAACGAGCAAAGATGCGATATTATAGCGGTGGACGAGAATAAACGGTTAGTTGTGCTGGAGTTGAAAAACGGCGAAGATAGATATGTCGTTCAGCAGTTAACCCGTTATTACGATGCTTTGTTGGAACACAAACCTTTTGCCGATCGCGTGGATTACGATCGACCCGTTCGCTTAATAGCAATTACGCCAAAATTTCACAGGGATAATTTTACAGCCAGGAAGTATCACGGGCTATTTTTTCAGTTTTTGCAATTTGCGATCGTTTTTTTTGAGGACAACTTAAATTTACAACTGAAAGATGTAGATACTGAACAGATGTCACAAGTAGAAATTGTTCACCAGCAAAAAGAAAGCACTGATAATATACCGATTCCACCTAAAGCATTTATAAAACTATTAAGCCAGTGTGAGCTTAGTCAACAGCAAGAAATATTGAAAATTAGGGATAAAATTCTCTGCTTTGATAAGCGAATGCAAGAAATTACTGATAGTGGTAGTATTAAATATGGAAATGGCAACACTAAGACCAGTAAATTTTGTGCAGAGTTATGTTCAGACAGTAAAGGAAATCTCATCTTATTTTTATGGCTACCTTTAAAAGGTCTGACAAGTAAAACTATTTCCAGAGCAAGAGTCTGGACAGATTGGAATGATAATGCTTTGATAGAGGGCTACGTATCGAGAGGAATTGGTGGTAAAGTTAGCTCTAATAAGAAGGTAATAGCTAATCAGACAGAAAAAATAAAGCAAAATATAAAAGATATCCAACAGTGTATGCCTAGGTATACTTAGTTTATTGAAAAAGAATTATTAGAATACATTAATAGCGCCATTAAACTCGTTAACAAATCGGCAGCTTCTCAAATATTAACTTATGAAGAGATGAAGTATATAGATTTAAGCAAGGATGTCAAAGATGTTTTTATTAAAATGAAAATTATCGCTCGATATCCGGAAATTTTAGAAATTGCAGAATACTTAGAGAAAGGTACCTGTAAATTTACTTCAGCTCAATTAATTGATTTATCCATGCAAAAATGGCTGGAAAGACTTTAAAGGTAAAAAACACTACCCCATCATCTCTTACCAAACCCACTATCATCTGCGTCTATCTGCGTGTATCTGCGGTTAAAAAAAATCAATCAATAGCTTGGCAACCCACCAAATTACCAAACTTCGATATAATATTAAATCAATACAGAGGACACCAGATTTGGTATTATTTCTCAGATACCAGGTTTTCTTTAGTAATTCTAATCAAAAACCGCAGAGCTTCATTCACTGCTTCAGAATCGGGAAACATCTCTGCAACATCCGGTTCTAAACGAATATTTACACCACCAAAGGTCTTTCGTCCAGATCCTAGCCTTCTTACACGCAACTTCCTCAAATCATATTCCGACCGAAGCTCATCGTCCATCACTGTTTCATCCTTCTTCATAAACTTCTCGCTCCACTCGTGTTACTTTTCTGGCGCTAATCAAACGAATAAAATCTGCTCTTTCTGTATACGACACTATCAATAAATTACCTTGCTGGGACTCTCCAACCATAATATAGCGATCTTCTTCATCAGAGTGATCCGGATCGTAGAAATCGACGTAGAGGGGATCGTCAAAAACCGTTCTGGCTTCCTCAAATGAGATCCCATGCTTGGACAAATTTACCGCAGCCTTGTTTTCATCCCACTCGAATTTCATAAAGAGCCCAAATCAGCATCTTTGATATAATATTACACCTAGAAGCCAAACTCAAACCAACTCATGCCACAAACAGTCTGGATCGCACGACACGGAAACCGCATCGACTTCGTTAACCCCGACTGGTTTCTCACCGCAGAACACCGCTACGATCCCCACCTTTCCGAAGACGGTCACGTTCAAGCTAAACAACTCGCCAATCGCCTCAAAGGAGAAGGAATTTCTCATATTTTTGCTTCCCCTTTTCTGCGAACTGTCCAAACAGCAAATCACGCGGCCGAAGCTCTCGATTTGTCAATTAAACTAGAGTGGGGACTGTGCGAATGGTTGAATCCGGAATGGATGACAGAAATGCCGGAAACTGAGTCCGTCGAAGCTTTGTGCAGGCGTTTTCCCCGGATTGATGCTTCCTACAAAAGCGGTATTACTAATTATCCCGAAACTGGGGAAGCTTGTCTCAAAAGGGCGGGGGAAACTGCTAAACGCCTCGCGGCTGAGTTTCCTGAAGATATGTTATTAGTAGGTCACGGTGCGTCGGTTTTAGGAACTGCGATAGGGCTAGCGGGCTGTGCAGAAACGGAAATTAACGCTTCTTTGTGCTGTTTGGTGAAAGTGGTGCGGGGTGAGGGAGAATGGTCGATCGCACTTAATGGCGATACTTCTCACCTGACTGACTCTGAAACAGCGATCCGGTTTAATTAAAGTTGAGATTCGTGCGAAAAATCGCATTTTATGCTATGTGTGTAAGGTGCGCGGCAGAAGAGCACCTTACGTTCATCTGATTAGTCCGAATCTGGGTGTTATTGTTTAATCTCGATCGCACATTTTAAATCGAAAATCTTAAATCGATATGGCTGGACACAGTAAGTGGGCGAATATTAAACGCCAAAAAGCGAGAGTTGATGCCGTTAAAGGCAAGGTTTTTGCTCGAATATCTCGCGAAATTATTGTCGCGGCCCGCAGCGGAGTTCCCGATCCCGCTGGCAATTTTCAACTGCGGACGGCTATAGAAAAAGCCAAGGCGGCGGATATTCCTAATGAAAACATAGAAAGGGCGATCGCCAAAGGTGCTGGCTTGGCGGGGGGAAGTTCGGAATTAGAAGCTATTCGCTACGAAGGTTACGGCGTTGGCGGGGTTGCTATTCTGATTGAAGCGCTGACAGACAATCGCAACCGCACAGCGGCTGACTTGCGAGAAGCTTTTACTAAAAATGGCGGAAACTTGGGCGAAACTGGTTGTGTGGGCTGGATGTTTGACAACAAAGGAGTTTGTACTGTACGCGGCCCGATTGATGAGGAACAATTGTTTGAAGCGTCCCTAGAGGCGGCGGCGGAATCTTATGATTTGATATTAATTGATGAGGATACTGAAGGTGCAGAGGTATTTACAAGTGTGGCTCATCTGGAACAACTGGCTGATGTTTTGAAACAAAAAAAATTTGCAGTTTTGCAGTCGGAAAATCGCTGGATTCCGAGCAATACAGTGGAAATAGACACTCCTGAAAAAGCTCGATCGCTCCTAAAGTTAATGGATGCACTGGAAGATTTGGATGACGTGCAAAGCGTCACGGCGAATTTTGAAATGACCGATGAATTGATGTCTTTGAGTATGGTGTAACGCTCTAAATCACCAGATTTTGGCCATCCGCAAGACGAATCCCGGTAACTCTGGATCTGCGCTGACTGTTTCAGGATTATCTAAGATTTCAGGTTCGCAATCGGGACGGTAGATGTAGACTTTTCTGTTTTTGCGATCGAGCAAAAAGCCGAGCGATACACCGTTCTCAATATATTCTTGCATCTTGTTTTGCAATCCCTTGAGAGTGTCACTAGCAGACCGCAATTCAATCACAAAGTCGGGACAAATCGGTGCGAATGAGGCTTTTTGTTCTTCAGTTAAGGCATTCCAGCGCTCTAGTTTAATCCAGGAGGCATCGGGAGATCGGGTTGCTCCATTCGGCAAGGTAAAGCCTGCACTGGAGTCAAACGTTTCACCTGTGCCATCTTCTTCTGCCCAGTTTGCAAGTTGCTGAGCAATTTTAATGTTGCGGTTCCCTGTATCTGAAAAAGCTGGTGACATGATAATGACTTCCCCACTGGCAGTACGCTCAATTCTCAAATCGCGATTAACTATACAGAATTCATAGAACTGTTCAACAGTCATCGATTGGATCGCAGGGAAATTGACCGTCAGTGGGACGCTTTCGGTTTGAATTAGCAGCGTCGTCATGGTTTTTCCTCAGTTGGTGCAGGGGTGATAGAATACCTTGAGCTTATCATATCTTAGCTTGGCGATCGCAAGTCTTAATCGATCGGGGATTCGGAGGCTTGTATCCGTTTTTGGGCTGGGTCAATCGATTTTAGATTTTAGATTTTAGATTTTAGATTAAAGAATTGAAGCATTGACCCCACGGAGCAATTCGGGGGGCAAGTTTCATCGGATACAGGTTTTTTATTTCTGGACGGATGAATCACGTGGCGGGTATCCTGGATGCTTGATTGTCAATAATCTTTTTTCCCAGTCAGCAAATAAGTAACCATGTATCCCTTGCCCTTAATTTGAATGGCGCCGCGCTTCTGAAAAGTATATTTATCTTTTAATATCTCGTAGGTTTCGGCGGTGACTTGAATGCAGCCGGTAATCCCGTGGGATTCCATGCGCGAAGCAATATTTACTGTGTCGCCCCAGAGGTCGTAAATAAACTTTTTTAAGCCGATAACGCCGGCAACGACAGGGCCACTGCTAATCCCGATCCGAATGCTGAAAGGTTCCGAATGTTCTAAACTGAGGAGCCGAATTTCGTGTAGCATATCGATCGCCATGTTCGCAACTGCCTCGGCATGATCCTCTCTGGCCGTAGGCAAACCGCCGACAACCATGTAAGCGTCACCAATAGTCTTAATTTTCTCCAAACCGTGGCGATCGGCCAAGTGGTCAAAAGCGGAAAAAATATCGTTGAGCACTTCCACTACCGCCGTCGCTGAAATTCTCGACGAAAGCTCTGTAAACCCCACAATGTCGGCAAACATGACAGTTACTTCCGCAAAACTTTCGGCGATATTGTGTTCATTGTCCTTCAAACGCAGGGCGATCGCTGCGGGCAAAACGTTCAGCAGCAATTGCTCGGATTTAGCTTGTTCGAGTTCCAACTGTAGGTAAGCAGCCTGCAACTGTTCGGCTTGGCGAATTCTTTCTCCGGCTAGCTTTTCGATTTGGGCGGTGCGACTCAAAGATGTCAGCATATATGTCACCGGAATCAGAGTCCACAGCATCCCCATCGTCAGAGTTCCCCAAGAGCGCCAGTGCTTGCGAATCCTGCGAATTTCCGGCGTTGCCGACACGTACATAGACCACTGGCGGCCGCTAATTTTCAGCCGCCTTCTGCAAGCTGTATAGTTCGGGCCTGGATTGTCAAGAATCGGGCAGTTTTGTAGGAGAGAGGGTTTTGCAGCGACTGATACTGGAAGCACTTGTTGGCTCGCGGATTGGAACTGCACCGCAAATTGCTGAATTTGCCTCTCAGCAGGGAGGTTTTTGAGAACCGGGTTGGCCGTTTGGGGTAACAATGACGCTGCTTGTTGCTTGTCTGGAGCCTCGCTAACGAGATAAATATTGAGGTATTCGGTATTGCGTCCTTTTAAAGAGGTTTGGAAAATATCTTTGCCTCGAAATACGCCCAGAACAAATCCTTGTAGCAATTGGCGACGGGATTCCAGGGTAGTCGGTTTACTGCTGTTTTCGTAAATCGGAACTATTGCCAAAAGACCCTGTTCCGGGGAATTGCCCTGAGTTAAGCCGATGTAGTTGGTGACAATCATTTCTCCTGTATCGCGCCCTCGATCGAGCGCGACGCGGATTTCTGGGTGGGAGGCGAGGTCAAAGCCTAATACTGTCTCGTTTCCGGCTGGTGGTTCGACGTAGAAAGCCGGGAAGTATTCGGAACGCTGGAGGGCCTTGCGGAGTTCTCCTCGCGGGCCACGCTCTGTAATCTCGAAGCTGGGATCTGTTTCGGTTCTAGCTTTGGTTTCGTAGTTGCGCCGCTCGGAATTGGGGACGCGGGGGGCCCAAGCCAGGAGTTGCAGGCTGGGGTGGACGGATAGGGGCCGGGCGACAAACCGGGCAAAAGAGGAACGCTCAACGGCGCTGAAGGCTTTCATGTAGTCG
The DNA here is from genome assembly GCF_036700365.1 of Microcoleus sp. w2-18bC1. Classification (NCBI taxonomy): domain Bacteria; kingdom Bacillati; phylum Cyanobacteriota; class Cyanophyceae; order Oscillatoriales; family Microcoleaceae; genus Microcoleus; species Microcoleus sp. w2-18bC1. The sequence goes on along the minus strand of NZ_JAUBOS010000005.1, from coordinate 152,866 downwards.
CTGAGGGCGAGAACAGTATCTAAGTCGGAGTTGAGCTGGCGTTCGATGCCGATCGAAATATCGTCAATGCGGCGGTGCATTTCGTAGTCGCGGCGCTTGTCTTCCCAGTCCCAAACCAAGGCAAATGTCAAAACCGACAGCCCGACACCCAAAGCCAGCGTCAACCCGGCTGGAATGTAGCGAGACCAGGATAAAGGTAGTTTTTTCAGCATAATTGCCTAGCGAATAAGGGCTGCAGATTAGCACACCGCTGAGTGCGATTTGTTCCGGCCTCTGAGTGCGGTTAATTCAAAACCCTGATAACTCAAGCACCGACGGCAATTGGGAATTAAAAGTTAGATATTTAAACTTTTACTTTTACATTAATGGACGATCGCTCAGCAGGGGATTTCAATCCAAAATTCCGCTCCCTGTCCGGGCGCTGAGATGCACCGCAGGCTTCCCTTATGTTTTTCTACCACAATTTGATGGCTGATGGATAATCCTAAACCAGTTCCAGAGCCTACGGGCTTGGTGGTGAAGAACGGGTCAAATAGCCGCTTGCGAACCTCTTCGCTCATTCCCGGGCCACTGTCGGCGATGCAAATTACCATGCGATCGCAATCACTGAGCTGGGTTTTACTGTGGCTTTTCAACCCAGCTTTTTTCATGAGGGTGCGAATCACGATCGTCCGAGGTTCCGGTTGGTTTTCTAGAGCATCGATCGCATTGCTGATAATATTGAGAAATACCTGGTTTAACTGCCCCGCACAACAGTAAATTTTTGAGACTTTTCCGTATTCTTTAATAATTTCAATCCGGCTTTTTTGACTTGCCTGATGCAATCTGTGCTGCAAAATTAACAGTGTACTGTCAATTCCTTCATGAACGTCTACTAACTTCATTTCTGATTCATCCAGCCGCGAAAAGTTCCGCAGCGACAACACAATATTACTGATTCTTTCTACTCCTACTCTCATAGAGTTTAGCATTTTTGGCAAATCTTCCTTCAGAAAATCTAACTCTAAGTCCTTAACTTTTTTAGCAATCTGAGGCCCTGGGGACGGATAGCATTCCTGGTAGAGACTTAACAGTTCAATTAAATCGTGAAAATAGTTGTAAGTATGAGAAATATTGCCGTTAATAAAAGTGGCAGGATTGTTGATTTCGTGGGCAATCCCAGCCACCATCTGACCGAGACTCGACATTTTTTCGGATTGAACTAATTGGATTTGAGCGTTTTGTAGCTGTTCGTATGCTTCTTGCAATTGGGCGGCTTGTTTTCTTAATTGAGATTCGGAAGCTTGGAGTGCGGCGGCGGAAATTTTGCGATTGGTTATATTTTCAATCATCCCTAAGTTGTAAATAGGTTGTCCTTCACCGTCTCGAATCAAAGTAGCTGTCACGTTTACCCAAACAATTTTACCTGTAGCGGTAATCTGGCGGAGTTCGATTTGATAGTGAGTAATTTCTCCCCGCTTAAGAGAATCAGCAACTTGGAGATTTTTTGGAGAATCTTCGGGATGTCCAAGTTCAATAAATGTTTGGGCAAGCAATTCTGCTGCGGTATATCCCAGCATTTCGCAGTAAGTTTTATTGACTCTCACTAACTTATTATCATCTAAATTAGCTAAGTAGATAGCGATGGGTGCATCTTCAAAAATTGTGCGAAATAGTTCCTCGCTGGCCCGGACTTGAGCTGCTAGGGAAAGCCTATCGGTGATGTCTTCAAAAGTAGACAAAATGCCGACAACATTGCCGGAATTGTCGTGTAAAGGTATTTTATTTGTATCCAGACAGCACTGGGTGCCGTCGGCTTGCATTTTGGATTCTATGATGTGATATTCTGGGGTGTTGGTTGCCATGATACGGCGGTCGCAGGCTCGAAAAAATTCTGTTTCTTCCGGCTTCCAAGGCATATCGAAGTCGGTGAGACCGGCGATTTCACTGGGGTGATTGAAACCTGCGACTTTGGCAAAGTTTTTGTTGCCTCCCAAGTAAACTAAATCTCGATCTTTCCAGGCGATTAACTGAGGGATGTTATTGATTACCAACCACAGCATTTTTTGGGAGGTTTCCAAGGCTTCCGTGCGTTCTAGGACGCGCTTTTCTAGTTCTTGATTGGCTTGTTGCAGGGCGATTTTTGACTCGCTGAGGGCGATTTCTGCTAGCTTGCGATCGCTGATGTCGATTGTCACTCCCTCCCACAGTATATCGCCCCCAGGCTGCATTTCGGGGCGGGCAATGCCGCGAATCCATTTCACTTTTCCCGATCCGGTTACGATCCGCCCTTCATATATCCAAGGTTTGAGAGTTTTGCCGGAAATTGCGATTGATTCTAACAGATTTTTTAGGTCTTCTGGATGCACCGTTGCCCAAATTAAATCCGAGTTTTGTTCAACTTTTTCTGGCTCTAATTCGTAGAGTTCCCAACAGCCGGAACTTACATAAATGAATTCATTTGAACCGTCGGGATGCAGCAAGTATTGATAAATCATTCCCGGCACGTTGGCGGCCATTTTTTGGAATCTGGCTTCGCTTTGGATCAGTGCTGATTCTGCAAGTTTGCGATCGCTAATATCAATCAACAAGCCGTCCCAAATAATGTTATCTTTTTCGCCCGGTTCTGGTCGGGAAGCCCCGCTAATCCACTTAATCCGATCGCCCGGAAAAACAAATCTTCCTTCCCACCGCAAAGGCTCTAAAGTTTTAGCTGAGGTAGCAACAGATTCATGGAAGCTTGGCGCATCGTCTGGATGAATCATTTCGATCGCGGGCCTAGCTGAATTTTGGAGTACCTCTGGTTCTAATTCCCAGAGTTCGCGGCAGCCGGAACTGACGTAGGGGAAAGACATAGCGCCGTCTGCTGCTAACTGAAATTGATAAATCATGCCGGGAACGTTGGCGGCTAGTTTTTGAAACCTCGCTTCGCTTTGCCGTAGTGCTGTTTCTGCTTCTACGCGATCGGTAATATCGTAAAATGCCGATAAAATTGCGGCTTCGCCATTAAAATTAATCGCTCGCATCGACATTTTTACCCAAAAAAAACTACCATTTGCTTTCTTGAGGCAGATTTCTTCGCGGTCGCTAAAACCATTTTGTTTGACTAATTCTAGCAATTGAATGTGGTCGTTGATATTGGCATAAAATTCATTTTTTTTTCCACCAAGGAGTTCTTCATTACTCAAACCTAAACTTTCACCAAGAGCAGGATTTGCATACAAAATAACGCTGTCTTCTAGGCGCGTAATTAACATGGGAACGGGAGTCGTACTGGCGATAACGCGCAATCTTTCTTCGCTTTCTTCCCTGGCTGTTTCGGCTGCTACTCTTTTGCTAATATCGTTCTGAACTCCGATAAAATGAGTTAATTTTCCCTCATTATCTAGGATGGGGGAAACCATTAATTCGTTCCAAAAAGGAGTTTTGTCTTTGCGATAATTTTTGATAATTACCTGAATTTCCGTTCCCGCTTCCAAGCTGCGGCGGAGTTTATTTAATTCGGCATGATCGGTATCGGGCCCCTGCAAAAACCGGCAGTTGCGTCCAATAACTTCTTCGGCACTGTAACCGGTCAGTTTCTCAAAAGCAGGATTGCAGTAGATAATAGGTGTGTCAGGCTTGCGAGCATCCGCGATGAGGATACTGTTGCTCGAAGCTGCGATCGCCCGTTCTAGGAGAGACAGGTTGAAAGAGTCTGTTGTCATCTGTAGCAATATCCAAACTCCTTGGGAGCGGACAGAACAATAGGAAATTATAAATAGCTTGAGCCATTCTTATTCTATAATTTTATTTTTAATTTAGCTTTTTTAACAAAGTCAGCAGCCCAAAAAAGCCGACGGGGGAGACGACTAATACCATTTTAGATTTTAGATTTTAGATTGGCAATGACTGATTCCATTATGGTTTGGGGCACGGGCATACAATTACCTTTGTGCTTGAAAGTAAGTAGTATAACAGAAGGCATTCGGTACTTATCCAGAAAACAGAAGGTGAAAATACCCAAGGCGGCAAGAAAAGAGAAGGTGAAAACACTGATATGTTGAACTTTTTTTCTTCTCCTCCTTCCATCCGGTTCATCAACCCTTTTAAATTGACAAGCTAATGCAAGAACCCTGAGCAGTTTTGCTTACTTCAATTCTGGCTTGAAAAGCTTCTTTCAGGTGCGGCATATGGGTAACGGTGAGGATGCAGGCGAAGTCGGAGGCGATCGCATTAATTGCAGCAATCAGCCGATCGCACCCTTCAGCATCCTGAGTCCCAAATCCCTCATCAATAATCAACATTTGTAAAGCCGTGCCCGCCCGCTGAGACAGCAATCTCGCCAGCGCCAGCCGAATCGCAAAATTAATCCGAAAAGCTTCACCGCCAGAGTAAGTTTCGTAGGCGCGAGTACCGCGAGCATCAGCAATTAAAATGTCTAAAGTGTCAATCAATTTAGTTGCTTTTTTAGAAGCAGCAGCCCGCTGAGTAATAAATTGAACGTGCAATTGATTCGCGCTCAATCTCGACAATATCTGATTGGTTTCAGCTTCGAGTTGAGGCAAAACATTTTCAATCATTAAAGCTTGAATGCCGTTTTTACCAAAGGCTTGACCCAACTCTTGATAAACTCGCTGCTGGCGTTTGGCAACTTGCATTTGCTCTTTTTGAGCTACTAGCTGAACTTGCAGATTTTCCAGATTTTGCTGCTGCTGCTGGAGGCGTCCGAGACTTCCCAAATGTTGGTCTAGCTGCTGGCGGCGGCGACTGATTTGCTGTTCGATCGCACTTATGCGAGCTGTGGGATCGGGATGTTCTTGCAATTGCTGGTTCATCGCGGCAGTTTGAGCGCTGACAACTTGCAAATCTTGATCGCGTACTGCGATGGAATTTGCTATTTCATTAACCCGCTGCTGCACTTGGGGGTACTGCACAGTTGCCGATCGCAATTTTTCGGCGCGGGCGATCCAAAACTGCGATCGGCGCATTTCGCTCCGCACGTGTTCGTGCTGTTCCAAATTATAGCCAATTTCAGCAATGTATCTATCTAAAGATAGAATTTGCTGCTGTATTTCCGAGCTGTTTTTTTGCTGTTCTAACTGTTGCTGTACGGTGGCTAATTGAGTTTGCAAATCCGGGCGGCGGGCATTAATTTTATTCAGTTTCTGCTGAGCGTCTTTGATTTGAGCTTGCTTAATTTCCGCCCACCGCAAGCGCTTTTCATCGCTGCGGGCGAGGGAGTGGCTGCGATCGCTGTAATTGAGCTGTTGCAGTTGTTGTTCGATTTGCTGGAGTTCGCCCAAATCCTCCGCTGCATACTCGCCGGTGCGTAGCAACCGCTCGATTTCTGCAGCGTCTTGACGCATACTTTGCAGTCGGTTTTCATCTTGGCCCAGGCTATCTAATTGTGCTTGTAAATGACTGCGGCGTTCCCGCAATTCTTGGTAGGGCGCTAATTCCTCTTCAAGTTCGCGGTATTCATGTCTGAGAACTTGAATTTCGCGCTCAGAGACGGCCAACTGTTCGCGCACAACCCACAGTTGGTTCCAGATTTCCTGCTGTTGGGTGTGGTGTTTTGTGACTACCAAATTCCAGTAGTGTTCGTCTAAAGGTCGATCGCACAAAGGACAATTGCCAAAATTTGCATCCCGCACCATTAAATGCGAATTCGATGGCTCGTTTTCTGCAAAATTCGAGGCTTTACCTTCGCCTGCGGTTGTTTCTCCTTCATGTTTCCGCAGCAGTTGGAGTTTTTGGTCGATCTCGGCGAGTCGGGTTTGATAGTCGCGACTTTTGGCTTGCAAGTTTCCGAGAAAGTCGTGCCTTTCTTGACCTTTTTCGCGGACTCGCTGCTGATAAACTCGCTTGTTTTCCAACTGCAAAATTTGATTGGCGATAGCCGAGATTTCCTGCTGTAATTGCGGCTGTCGCTGCTGCTGCTGAACTTGCACCTGTCGGTTAATTTCCTCTAAGCGGGCCGTTAAACCAGCGCGGGCGCGATCGAGCTTTTGTTGCTTTTGCTGCTGCTGTTGTAGCAGTGGCGAAACTTGCAGTTGCAGTTGCTCTAGTTCATTGAGGCGCGATCGAACTGCTTGCAACTGTGCGAGTCCTTTGTCAACCTCCGGCTGCTGTTTGAGAATCTCCAGAACATCTTTTTCATCTTGTTCTAAAACCTCTAATTGAGCTTGCAACTGCTGAATTTTACTTTGCAAAAAGTTCAGTTCTTGCCGTTGCTGTTCTTGCAATTGCTGACGCTGATTTTGGGCTTGTTGATTAACCTTAAATTTTCCCGCCAGACTTTCTTCTGTGGCTTGCAAGCTGTGGAAATACGCGATGCCGGCTGTTATTTCATTTTCTTGTCCAAGGAGGGCTTGCAGCTCATTTTTCTGCTGTTTTGCTGCGCTGAGTTCTTGCTGCAAGCGGCGGCATTCTTGAGAGATATTGTAGTGTTGTTGCTGGTAGCCTGCGAGGAGTTCTTTCCAACTTTGGCGGTTGTGGTGCTGGAGTTGCAGTTGCTGTAACTCGTTTGTGTCGGCTTGCTGCTGCTGCTGAAGCAAATCGGTTGCTTGCTGCAATTGAGTTTGTTCGGAGGCGAGAGCTTCTTTTTGTTGCAGTTGCTCTTGTACGGTTAGCAAACTCTGTTTGAGCACTTCGACTTGAGCTTTAAATTGTTTGGAGGTATCCTTGGCTTGTTCGGATAAAGTGTCGTAGGAGTCGAGTTTGAGTAGGTTGGCTAAAACTTGTTTGCGTTCGATCGGCTTTTTGAGCATAAATTCATCAGCTCGCCCCTGCCGCAAATACGCCGAGTTGATGAAAGTATCGTAATCAAGTTTGATGTGTTCGAGGATTTTTTGCTGAGTGGTTCTCAGCCCCTTGTCTGTGAGCGTGCGAAAATTAAGTTTTTCCTCACTCTCGGCAGAATTCAAGCTGACTTGAAATTCCAAACTTCCCGATTGTCCGCGCCGACGGTTGCGAATCACCCGGTAGATTTGGCCGCCGGTGGAGAAAGTGAAATCAACGCGCACATCAGTTTCGCCGATATGGATGATATCGTCTTCCGTATCGCTGCGGCAACAGCCCCAAAGTGCCCAGGATATGGCTTCTAAGAGGGAGGATTTGCCAGCACCGTTAGGCCCGCAAATGCAAGCGGTGTGCAGGCCGCGAAAGTCTAAAGCAGCTTCGCGATAGCTGAGAAAATTTTTGAGTGTAAGTTGTATAGGAATCATTTAGGCCATCGCGCCATACAATCTATCTATAAATAACACTATTTGTACGCTGTTGCCTAGTTATTCAATCTAGATCCAGAACAATTGTCAGTGCTTCTGCAATTTCTTCCATAATTGTCTCGGACAAGGTTCCGAGTTGTCGGACAAATCTTTGTTGGGAGACGGAACGGACTTGAAAAGTATCGGCGGCGGAGAGTTTCGCCAAGCCATTTTCTGATGTCGGATCGAGCTGCACCATCCAATCAAGCGGGGAAAAAAGATCGTTCCATGCTGTAATTGGAACAATTACTTTGAGGCGCAAATTTCCCACTTCATCATCGCTGACAACCACAACAGGTCTAGTTTTGCCGATTTCATCTCCCACCGTTGGATCTAGTCTGACGAGCCACACTTCGCCCTTACGCATTAGTTTCTACCCCTGCGCTCAGGTATTCTTCCTCTGAATCGAAATACGGTTCGCTGTCGGGCGACCACAAATCGTGCAGCGGCCCTCCTGGTTCATACAAAGGAACTGCTGCTTCTGCTGCGGCTCTGAGTCTCCGTTTTCTCTCAACTTTGCGCTGGGCTTTTTCTTCTATTTCTTCGCGCATCATCCGCGAAGCTGTTTCGATAATTTCTAGGCGTTCTTCTGCTGTCAGATTTTTGAGTGCTGCTAAGATTTCTGTTTTGGTCACGGTTTTTTCGGGTGGTTGGTGAGAAAGTACGATCGCACCATCATTATATCTTTCACAAAAATCAATCTCGGCGCTCTCTGCTTATGGCGTACCCTACCTTGATCGCATAGGCAGATTTTCCATCATCAAAAAGGGTTGACTGTATTCCTACAGCCAACCCCGCGCCTATTTATTTATTTGTCCTGGGTTTGCTCAAACAGCAACACTACCGGGCAATATTCGGAAACGTATAGCCGACACCGACTAACAATCCCACGTCAGCTCCGTCAACAAAACCAATATTCAATCCCGCTGTTGCTGTTAAATTTCTCGTCAGCGGCACATCTACACCCCCCGAAATCAGGAAGCCAAAATTACCGTCATCTCCGGTAGTAACTATCACGCCAGCACCTGCATAGGGAGCAGCACTAATCACAAAATCCTCGCTGACTTCGACGGTCTCTTGAGATACAAAATCGAAGGTAACGGGAACTAGAAGAGTTAAGTTGTCGCGCAACAAAACAGTCGGTCTCACCGACAAATTGTTCGTCAAACCGATTTTGCTAATAATCGCAAATGAACCGTCGCCTAAGGCTGAATCTCCGCCAAAACCTACATTGCCGCCAATGCCGATGTAGCTGGGTCCAGAACGGGTAGCTCGGCCTGGTCGGATTTGAGTTCCTTGAGCTACTTTTTCAGTTGGTTCCGAGACAGTTGCCGGTTTTTCAGCAACTTTGGGTTGGTTTGTCAAAGCTGAGGCGGAAGTGCTGACAGGATTGCTCAACAATTCTTGTGCTGTTTGGACTTCTTTTTCTTCCTTCGTTGCTGTTACTTCAAGATTATTGCTTTGGGCAACAATTGAGCTAGGTCGATCGCTCTTTTTGGCAGTCTCGACTGTTGACTCAACTTTGACACCATTGTCAGCAATTTTAGCGGTTTCTTCCGACTTTTGGGTCTCAGCAGCAATGGAGGTATTTGGCGCTGTTTCTGTCTCAGCAATTTCAGATGTTGCTGCTTCCGATTTTTCGGGTGCAGCAATAGATACTTGCAAGTTGGCGGCCGGTTCAGAGGCTGCTGGCTCTGCCGCTTCTGTTAGTTCGCTCCAACTGATTGAATCAATTTTTTTATTACTAGACGTTGTTTCTGCGTCGGGTTTAACTGCTGAAGTTGCCGCAGGCTCAGAAGTTTGGTCAATATTTTGAGCTGCGATTGTTGCAGTTGTAGCGACATCGGGCAAGTTGCCAGTTTCAGCTTTCGCTGACATGGTACTGCAACAAACAGCTAAAGCTGCAAGATTTATTAACGCAAAAGTAGACTTGGAAAATAGACTATTCATAGCAACTCCTCAATGAAGGGTGTGTTAAAAGTGTAAGTGTTTGAGGGAGAACGTCGAGAGCTTTGGGAAAAAAAGACACAAATATGAGTTGTGTTGTTCCTAGATTGCCATTTTACCGTTGAATAGTCAACTCTCAAGCTGATTAGATTCAAGAACGGACGGTGGGTTTAGAGGCTAATTTTAATTTACCGATCGATCGGCAAAAAATCAATCCTAGGGATGATTCCATCCTTAATCCTGTTTAATTGATGGGTCGATCGCGCGTCTCGCTTGCATTCTACAATACTGTACTTGGGGGCGCTGCACTTGCAGCCACGCCGGAAAAACCCGGTTTTTGAGGGCGCACGGAGTCGAAACCAAGAGACAACAAGCTTTCAAAACAGTCTTGGCAGCCCCGCCGTCCAAAGCAAGTGCAGTTAATACAACGCGATCGGCTGCTGCACAGTCCCTGACAATTAATGTAGAATAATACCACCGATCCGAGAAATATTTGTGGCTCGATCGTGTCAAAATTACTGAATTTTATGAAAATTGTGTAAAATTTAGTCTTCTATTTGTAAAGTTTAGCCTTCGCTTTCGCTCAGGGTCTGACCATCTAACAACTGCACGCAACTAAACAAGTAAAAAAATACAAAGTATCTCATCTCAACCTGACTTTATGAGCAAAGTTCTAGTGATATTAGGCGAATTGAGCGATCGCGACATCGATTGGATGCTCGCCAACGGCACCCGCACCCAAGTCCTCCCCGGCACAACCCTGATCACCGAAGGTAAGCCCTTAGACGCCCTGTACATAGTTCTGGAGGGAACTTTGAGCGTTTCTGTATCATCTTTGGGCGACAAAGAAATTGGAAAAATTATTTCCGGGGAAGTGTTAGGGGAAATGTCTTTTGTAGACGGGAGGCTTCCTTCTGCTAGCGTCACGGCAATTGAAGAGTGCCTCATCCTGTCAATTCCCCGGCGACTGCTAACTGAAAAACTCGAGCAAGACGTGCTTTTTTCCCTGCGGTTTTATCGGGCGATTACCAAATTTCTGTCGTCCAGACTGCGGGGTACAGTCAAACGCTTCGGCGATGATAGTGATGGTTTAATATATGAAGATCCCGACGGCGAGGACGGCATCCCGCAAAATGTCGAAAATCCAGATTTGGCGGCATCGAGATTTCAATGGCTGTTGGAGCGTTTGAAGGGGAGTTGAAGGAAGAGGGAAGAAGGAAGAGGGAAGAGGGAAGAAGAGAAAAGAACACCTCTTTTCAATTTCCAATTTCCAATTTCCAATTTCCAATTTCCAATTTCCAATTTCCAATTTCCAATTTCCAATTTCCAATTTCCAATTACAATTAGAAAACATATTTTTCAGCGACGCGCCAATAGCGAGAAAAACGCTTCAAATCAATGTAACCATCGTAGCGGACAAAGGGTTCGGGTGGCAAAACTTCTACTGGGTGCGATCGCTTAATTTCCCGGCAAATATCCTGAAATCGAGGACTGGGACTTTCGGTAGTTACCACTTGATTAGCGCCGGATTCGATCGCAAAAGCGATAACTTCTGCAGCCACATCGCCCCGCCGAATAACTACTGGCAACTCCAGCAAACATTCGTAAATAAACACCATTCGTTTGAGACTCAACTGCCATTCATCAATGAGCGCATCATCCCAAACCCAGATTGCCGGTGCCTGTGGGTGCGCTTGAAAAGCCGGGCCTTCAGGACTCAAACAGTCGCCGTGCAGCCAAATAATCGGATTGTTCATAAATTGGTAATTGTTGACGGTTGACTGTTGACTGTTGACTGTTGACTGTTGACTGTTGACTGTTGATAACTAATGACTAATGACTAATGACTAATGACTAATGACTACTGACAACTAACTTTTTAATTTCTGCTACCTTTTTTAGAGCCTTGCCAACTTTTAGAACCGCCGCTACGATCGACCTTTTCTCCATTAGGAAACAACTGCCCTTCCAAATATTCGTAAGTTCCCTCAAAATCGCATTGCCCATACAGAGGACAATCGCGACAATAAACCGCCTTAGTGTAACGCTCCAAATTTTCCCGATTAAAAAAATAAGGTTTGTGACTAAAAGTGCTTGCTACCCACTGCCAAGAAAGATTATTGCTCGCCGGATCTCCATCTAGCAAATGTTGCAAAAACCAGCGAGCTCCGGCTTGCCAACGCACGCGGCGCCAGTGTACGAGATAAGCGGCAGTCCACATCCGCTGGTGATTGTGCAAATAACCAGTTTCTCGCAACTCGCGGCTGAAACTGTCGATGCAAACCAAACCAGTCGTGCCCTCGACGACATCCTGTGGCAGAGTTTCGCTGTAATCTTTAGCAGTGTAACCAGTTTTGTAGGGTTCCCGGTCTTGCCAAATGCCCTTGCCCAATTCGGCGTACAGTCGCTGCCAATAATCCCGCCAACCCAACTCGTTGACGAGTTTTACGGCCTCTTCTGGATGCCGCACCTTCTCCAGTACGGCATCCCGGACTTCCGCAAGACTCAAAACTCCGTAGCGCAAATAGGGCGACAAGCGCGTTACCGCACCGTTGAGGAAATTGCGGGTTGAGGCGTATTTGCCGGGGTCAATTTGTTGCAGGGCTGTCTCGGCTGCTTTCCGCCCGCCTGGGGTTGGGGGTACGCTGCTGTCCCGGCCGGCGGCTTCGGGGAACTGTTCACGCACGTAGGCAATTAATTCGTCGCGGCTGGCAAATTCCCGCTTCATCTCCTGACTCATGGTTTTCTCAAGCGCCTGCTATTGTTTCTTAATCTTAAAGCTATGCGATCGGGCGTGCGGGTCGATCGCCCTAAATTGCTTTTCACTCCTGCTAACTCACATCTTGCACCCTTGTCAGTAACAGGCTTTCCGGCCTGTTCATAAAAGGCTAATTGAGAATGGTGCAATATAGCGGTTCTCAACCGTGATGAGGTATGGGGCCGAGTCCTATGCCCTATGCCCTATGCCCTATGCCCACCTCATGTTACTGGGAAAGGCTATATCTTCAGTGGTAACGTACAGTTTGCCCCAGCCGCAATCGATCGTCGGATCGCAGCCAAAATTAGCATCAAAGTTCAGTACACTCAGGGATAGATATAATACCAAAATCCTATGGAAACTTTTCCGGCGCACGCTAAAACGATCGCCAGCTTAACTAACGGACAGCAGCAAGGTACAAAACAACTGGAAAACAGCGAAGTTGAAGAGTTCGATCGAGCCATGATGCGCCGCTGCATAGAATTGGCTCGCCGTGCTCTCGGCAAAACCGCACCCAACCCCCTTGTCGGTTCTGTAATTGTCCGAGACGGCAAGATTGTCGGCGAAGGGTTTCATCCCGGTGCCGGTCAACCTCACGCCGAAGTTTTTGCGCTCCGGGAAGCGGGGGAACTCGCCGCAGGAGCGACTGTCTACGTGAACCTGGAACCCTGCAACCACTACGGCCGGACTCCTCCGTGTTCCGAAGCTTTAGTTAAGGCCAAGGTGGCAAAAGTAGTGGCTGGCATGGTCGATCCGAATCCTTTGGTAGCTGGAAGTGGGCTAGCCCGGTTGCGAGAGGCTGGCATTGAAGTGGTGGCGGGAGTGGAAGGGGAAGCTTGCCAGAAACTCAACGAGGCTTTTGTGCACCGGATTTTGTACCGTCGGCCTTTTGGAATTTTGAAATATGCAATGACTTTGGACGGTAAAATTGCTACCAGTAGCGGCCACAGCGCTTGGGTGACAGGCGAGGAGGCTCGGAGCGAGGTACACCGGGTGCGCGTCGGCTGCGATGCTGTGATTGTTGGGGGAAATACGGTGCGTCTGGACAATCCCCTACTGACGAGTCACAAGCCTGATAGGAATAATCCTTTGCGGGTGGTGATGAGCCGCACTTTGGATTTGCCGAAGTCGGCTTGGTTGTGGGAAACCTCTGTGGCGGCTACTTTGGTGCTGACTGAGCCTGGGGTTAACCCGGAATTTCAGGAATTTTTGATCGCCAAAGGGGTGGAAGTTGTGGAGCTCTCGCCTCTGACACCGACTAATGTTATGGCTTATTTGTACGATCGATCTTTTCTTTCTGTACTCTGGGAGTGCGGTGGCACTTTAGCCGCGAGGGCAATTGCTGAGGGTGCAGTTCAAAAAATTATGGCTTTTATTGCTCCTAAAATTGTCGGTGGTAAAGGTGCTCCAACTCCTGTAGGAGATTTGGGCTTTTCCGCAATGACTGATGCTTTGACTTTAGAGCGGGTTTCTTGGCGCACAGTTGGTGCAGATTGTGTGGTAGAAGGCTATTTAAAAGTTAAAGATTGAAAGTTAAAAGCGAGTCTTTTGAGTTTTTGATTTTTAACTTTTAACTCCTTTTATGGTTGCAATTCTGATTTGGAGTTTGATGATTGGCAGTCTCGGCTTGGAGGCTGCGCTTGTGGGTTTTTTGGTGAACCACGAGCAATTGGATGCGGGGCAAAAATGCGATGAGGAGGAGGAAGTTTTGACTCGGTACGAATCTCAAGAAGATAATTTTAATGCGCCTGAAAATGCGCGATCCAATAGCAATCCCAAGTCTGAACCCAATTCTGTTGATTTGACGGTTTGGGAGTACAAGATTGTGCGGGCTAGCAACGATTTGTTCCGCAATCCTGCGATTTTTCACAAGCTATGCCAGGAAGAGGCGGAAGTTGGCTGGATTTTGCTCGAAAAGCTAGACGACAGGCGGGTGCGGTTCAAACGTCCGATCGCGCTGCGGGATGCCCCGATGCCTAATTTACCCATGTTTGACCCTTACCGCACTCATTACGGCCCGATCTCGAATGCGATGACTTGGGCTGCGACGATCGTGTTTATGAGTGCGATCGTGCTTCCTGCTATTTTGGGCTATGCTTTGGTGTCTACTACTCTAAGCAGAAGTCGCTCTAATTGGCCTCCGACACCTGTTCAATCTTTGCCCTCTCCCAGGGGGTAATAAAGTACGAATTAAGACTTGGGTAGTTGGTGATATCATGTTAGTAATTAGTCCTGTTATTTTTAGCACTAAATTACAAAATCAGGAACTTTCACCAACAGGTTAGCAATATGACAGTAGAATTGAAAAATCGGGCGCGAGCGCTTCTCCAGATAGCCCTCAACAACAAACAAGCTGACTTTCGAGACGGACAGTGGGAAGCGATCGCCTCTTTAATCGAAGAGCGATCGAAACTGCTGGTGGTACAGCGCACTGGTTGGGGTAAAAGCTTAGTCTATTTTTTAGCAACTCGGCTGCTGCGAGATAGAGGAGCAGGCCCCACACTCCTTATTTCACCTCTACTCGCTCTCATGCGAAACCAAATTGCGGCAGCCGATCGAATTGGCATTAAAGCAGCAACAATTAACTCCAGCAATACAGAGGAATGGCAACTCGTAAAAACTCAGTTGCTAGCAGGACAAATAGATGTTCTCCTAATTTCCCCCGAAAGACTTGCCAATGAAGAATTTACCCAGGATATACTGTTACCAATTTCTCTGAACATTGGGTTATTTGTCGTCGATGAAGCCCACTGCATTTCCGACTGGGGACATGATTTTCGACCAGATTATCGCCGAATTGTCCGAATTTTACAAGCTCTTCCTCAAAACATACCTGTTTTAGCCACAACCGCTACAGCTAACAACCGAGTGGTTAACGATATCATCGAGCAATTAAGTGCAAATCTCCGCGTAATCAGAGGAAACTTAATTAGAGAAAGCTTGCAACTCCAAAATATCGCTCTGGGAAGTTCAGCAGCAAGAATGGCATGGTTAGCAGAACAGTTGCCCAACTTACCGGGAAGCGGCATCATTTACACCCTAACTGTCAGAGATGCCGAACGGGTTACGGACTGGTTAACCATTCAAGGAATTGATGCTAAAGCCTACCACAGCAAGCTGGAAAATCTAGAGAAAGAAGCCTTAGAAGACCAACTTCTCAACAACGAAATTAAAGCGTTAGTTGCAACTGTAGCTTTAGGAATGGGTTTTGACAAACCCGATTTAGGATTCGTCATTCATTACCAACGTCCTGGTTCCGTTGTTCATTATTATCAACAAGTAGGGCGAGCAGGTAGAGCCGTAAAACAAGCATATGGCATTCTTTTAAGTGGCGATGAAGATGACGAAATTACCCACTATTTTATCAGAACAGCTTTTCCTCCACAAGCCCATACGCAGGAAGTTTTAATCGCGCTTAACCAAGCCGATAATGGCTTATCTGTTCCCCAGTTAGAGCAACAAATAAATTTTTCTAAAGGTAAAATTGAGAAGGTTTTAAAACTGCTATCTCTTGAATCACCAGCCCCGGTGAGCAAGCAAAATTCCAAGTGGTATGCTACCCCTATTAACTATCAGCCAGACAGTGATAAAATCGAACGTTTGACGCAAATTCGTCGCCAAGAACAAGACCAAATGCGAGAATACATGGGCGAAAAAAAGCAATGCCTCATGGCTTTTCTCGCAAAAGAATTAGATGACCCCAATCCAACTAAGTGTGGCAAATGTGCTGTATGTTTGGGTGAATCTTTACTGCCAGAAACCCCTTCTCTGGAAATTGTAAATCAAGCAATTCAGTACCTACGGCGGTGCGATATAATTATCGAACCCCGCAAACAATGGCCTTCAAAAGCATTTCTAATTTACCGTTATTCGGGAAATATTCAACCTAATTTAAGAGCCGAAGCCGGAAGAGCTCTGTCTTTATGGGGTGACGCAGGTTGGGGAGAATTAGTTAAACTAGGTAAGTATCGGGATAATAATTTTAATGATGCACTGGTTGAGGGGGCTTTTGAAATGATTCAGCGCTGGCAACCTCAACCATTTCCAACTTGGGTGACTTGCGTACCTTCTTTAAATCGTCCCGACTTAGTACCGAATTTTGCTCAAAAGCTGGCCGCTCGATTAAATTTGCCTTTTAAGCCAGTCATTCGGAAAATTAACCCAACACAACCTCAAAAAGAGATGAATAATAGTTATCAGCAAGCTCATAATTTGGATGGTGCATTTGCGATAGACACTTGGGAAGGAATCAAAGGAACAGTTTTCTTAGTTGACGATATGGTAGATTCCCGGTGGACTTTTACAGTCATTGCTGCACTTTTACGTCAAGCTGGTAGCGGGCCAGTTTTTCCTCTAGCATTATCCCTCAACTCTCTCGCCGATTAGATATATGAATCACGTACTGCCACCAGATACTCAAGCAATTTTACTCTTGTGCGCTAGCTTCGGGCAAAATCGGCAAACAGAACCGCAGCCCCTAACACTTAGCGAATATAATTCTTTGGCTGGTTTGCTGCGCGAAAATCAGATGCGCCCAGCAGATTTGCTAACTCCAAATGGCTTAAACCTGTTACAAGAAATTCCGGCGAGTGGAATTGAATTTGACCGAGTTTCGGCGTTATTAGAACGAGGTGTAATGCTGAGTTTAGCTGTGGAAAAATGGACTAATCAAGGGCTGTGGATATTGGGAAGAAGCGACTCTCAATATCCCAAGCGCCTCAAGCAAATATTGAAACATTTAGCACCAGCAATTATCTATGGAATTGGCAACATAAAATTGCTATCTCAGGGAGGATTGGCTATTGTTGGTTCTCGGGATATTGATGAAGAAGGACTCGCTCGCACTCAGAGAATTGCACAGACTTGTGCCGAACAAGAAATGCAGGTAGTTTCCGGTGGCGCGCGCGGGGTAGATACGGCGGCAATGTTAAGCGCGCTGGAGGCCAAAGGAACGGCTGTTGGTGTGCTGGCTGACAGTTTGGCTAAAGCTGCTGTTGCTGGAAAATATCGCACTGGTATTAAAGAAGGCAGACTGACTTTAGTATCTGCTTGCGATCCGAATGCTAGTTTTAATGTTGGCAATGCGATGGGGCGAAATAAATATATTTATGCTTTAGCCGATCGCGCCCTTGTAGTCAGTTGTTCAGTCGGTACGGGCGGCACTTGGGCGGGTGCGGTGGAAGCGCTAGAAAGGATAAAAGATGTCCCGGTTTTTGTGCCGATAGATGATGCCGTACCAGAAGGCAATCGCCAACTGCTGAAACGGGGAGCACAACCTTGGCCATTTCCATTTATACCTCCTAGTTCATTAAGGGGAATTTTAAGGAAAATTAGGGGCGAATCTACATCAGAATTTGGCTCAATCGAAACTGAAAGAGAAACGAATTGTTATGAATCGGCTGATGCGAGGGAAAACCCACAACCACAAGGTTCGCTGTTAGAAATTGCAGCCGCAGTTACAGATGTGGAAGTGACACACTCATTAACATTGGATATTGCAGTAAATAGATCACTGTCAAACTCAGCATTGGAGATTGTATCCGCAAAAACAGAAGTGGAAGCACCAGCCTCGGAAGAAATATATGTTGCATCTAATGGAACTTCCGAAAATGCGATTCCCTACGAGAAAACACCTGCCGTCGAATTTCGTCCAAAAGATATTTACGAAGCAGTTTTACCCTTGATTCTCAGTAATTTAGAGCAACCGTTAGATGATAAATCTCTTGCGGAACTTCTGGATGTTCAAATAGGGCAAATGCGGCTATGGTTAAAAAGAGCCGTGGCAGAAGGTAAGGCGATCAAAACTAAGAATCCAGTGGCTTATGTAGCCCATCAAAAAGGAGCTTTATTATCTTTGCTTGATGAAAGTGCATAACCCACGGTGTCTCAAACTTCCGTGGGTAAATTCTTCAAATTTTCCATCTAAGATTTAAATTTTCAAATTAATTTACTCCTTAAAATTGGGGCGGTATTACTGAGGGAGCGGATAGCAATCTCAAGTCATAATTTGTATCGCCTTGAAATTGAGAAACGCGGACAAAATAACTCCCCGCAGGTAAAGGCCCATTGCTGACAATTGTTTCTGAAGCCGTGCCTAAATTGTTAGACGAAGCAATAAGATCGTCTAATCCAACTTCGCCGTTGCCGTTGAGATCTTGAATTAATTCAACATCAACATCTGCACTCAAGCCGTCAACAGTTACACTGAAAAGGCTGGGAGTATTGAGGATGAAACTGTAAATGTCGGCTGTTTCTGCATCTCCCACAAAATCGCTCGCAGTTTGAATTTCTGTGAGAATGCCCAGGCTTTTTGCTGCGTTCAAATTGTCTGCGGGATCGGGGAGAGTGCTCAACAATCCTTCTTGTTGACCGAATTGAATGTAATGGTCGATCGCACTTTTAACTGCGCCGCTTTGGACTGCGGCTGCTACCAGCGGATATTTTTCTAGATAAAAGCTGGGATCGAAGAAAACGCTGGCTTTGCGGTTTTCTAATTGACCGGCTTTGAAGTAGTGTTCAAAAGGGGTAAATTGATTTGTTTGGACTGCTGTCTGAACATCTGGGTTGCTTGCTAAATAGAAACCAACATCGAAGAAAGGGTTGGGGTTGCGTCGTTCAAATTGACCGAATCTAATAAAGTGATCGGCTGCTGAAAAGCCATTGAGTTTGGCTGATACCGCTACATCTGTATTGGTGTCTAAATAATAGCTGGCGTCGAACAGGGCATTCGGGTCGCGATTTTCAAATTTGCCAATTTTTCGGTAGTGATCGAAGGGACTCGATACCGTGCCTCTGGCAACTGCTACGGCGACATCTGGGTTGTTTTCGAGATAAAATTTGCTGTCGAACAGTGTTCTGAGGGTTAGCATTATTAAAAAAATCTCTCTGGACTTTAGTCTGGAAAGTGCACGATCGAGAATCCAGTTTACATCAAAGTTTTGTTTTGTGAGGATGTCTTAATTATGGCTAAATCTGGACTGATGGCAATGCTGCGCCGCGCTGCGAGTATTGCTCAGAAATCAAGGGAAACTGGCATTCCGGCTGATGAACTGCTGGGGATGCTGAGCGCTGGCATTCCCAATTCTGCCATATCTCGGCGCCGCTTGCTGCACGGGGGCTTAGCTGCTGCGGGGGCTGTGGCTGCTGCGACTTTTACCAGGGAGGGAGGGGGAGCTTTTGCTCAACAGGGCGGACGATCGCCCATTTTGGTTGTGGGTGCAGGGATTGCGGGTTTGACGGCGGCTTATCGCTTGCGCCAAGCGGGTGTGCGTGCCGATATAATCGAGGCAACTAACCGCGTGGGGGGGCGGATTCGCACTATTCCCAAGGTGGCTGGAACGCTGATTCCGGCGGATCTGGGGGGAGAATTTATTGACACCGGCCACACTAATTTAATCTCGCTGGCGACGGAATTGGGTTTGCGGGCGATCGACTTAGCCCAAGTGCAGAGTGGACTGGTGAAGGATACTTTTTTCTTTCAAGGGCGCCGCTTTTCTCTTGAGCAAATAATCGCGGAATTTGCGCCACTAGCGAGTAAAATTACTGCTGATTTGGAGGCGGTTGGCGATGAAATTAGCTATCAAGATTTTACAGAAGCAGCGGAAAGATTGGACAATCTTTCGATCGCTGAATATGTAGACCAAGCTGAGACTAGCACGATTGTCCGGCAGCTACTCCGCATTGCTTACACGACTGAATACGGTCGAGATCCTGAAGAACAGTCGGCGTTAAATCTGCTGTTTTTAATCGGTTCTGAACCTGGCAGTTTTGAATTGTACGGCAACAGCGATGAGCGTTATCAAATTGACGGCGGCAACAGTCAAATTATCAACCGTTTGGCGGGTCAATTGTCTGGTTCGATCGAGGCGGGGACGGTTTTGGAAGCGATTACTCTTTTGCCGGATGGCCGCTATCGGGTAAATTTGCGATCGGGACTAAGCGCGTTCGAGCGCACTTACGAGCGAGTTTTGTTAACTTTGCCGTTCAGCACTCTGCGAGACGTTAAAATTAACGTACCTTTGCCCCAACCAAAGCGCAGGGCGATCGAGCAGTTGGGTTACGGTACTAATTCTAAGTTAATTACCGGCTACCGCAGCCGAATTTGGCGGGAACCTTATCGATCGACGGCTTCTGTTTATAGCGATTTAGGATTCCAGAATACCTGGGAAGCTACGCCTTTTGCTCCTACTCCTAACGGTTTAGTTACTAATTTTACAGGAGGAAAGCAGGGTTTGTCGATCGGTGCCGGAACTCCCGAAGACCAAGCACAAAGATTTTTGAACCAATTTGAAAGAGTTTTTCCCGGAGTGAGAAATTTGCGATCGGGCAAAGCTGTGCGAGCTTATTGGCCGGGAGAACGCTTTTCTAAAGGTTCTTATTCCTGCTATTTAGTCGGACAGTGGACGCAAATGTACGGCGTTGAAGGCGAACGAGTTGGCAATTTATATTTTGCCGGAGAACACACTTCGCTGGAAAATCAAGGTTACATGGAAGGCGGTTGCGAAACTGGACAAAGGGCGGCTGTTGAAATTTTGCAAGACTTGGGTTTGATACCTTCTGCTGATGCTTTGAATGCTCGAACTGCGAGTAATTTGAACACTCGCCGTCCCAGCCGAAAAATTCCCGGAGCGCAGAATCTTAGGAATAGGAAGCCGAGTATTAGATAATCTCGCCAGGTGCGTATTTAATGCTTGTTCGCCGTTTTTCCTAGCCCGTGCATCTAATTCTTGTGGGGTGGGCTTCTAGCCCGCCCAAAAATACAATTTAGATGCCCAACAGCTTAAAGCCATTTTACTGATTGTGAACTACCCACACTAAATCGAAACGATTATAGTGTCGGCTTCTAACATCACGGAGGAATGCCTCAGAACAGACTTGCGTCCAATCTTTGGTCTTACTTCCCCTCCGTTAGCAAAAACGGCTGTTCCATCCGTCTGTAGTATCCTGATGCCTTCCGCTCTAATGTTTATTGCAGCATTACCATCACGGTCATGACGAGTACCGCAATTAGGACAAGTCCACTTCCTAATATCAAGCGGTAGCTTATCAATCTGGTAATAGCAATTAGAGCAGAGCTTGGAGCTGGGGAACCAACGGTCAATTTCAACCAACTTACCACCTTTTTTCTCTAGCTTGTAAGCTAGGAAATTGACAAATATTCCCCATCCCGCATCAGATATGGCTTTAGCTAAATTGTGATTGCATACCATGCCTTTGACATTAAGATTCTCTACTACGACAACTTGGTTTTCATTGACGAGCTTTCTCGAAAGCTTATGTAGAAAATCCTGACGGGATTTAGTTACCCGTTCGTACACTTTAGCTACAGTCTTTTTGGCTTTGTTCCTTGAATTACTTCCTTTCTGTTTTTTAGCTAGCTTTTGTTGCTTGCGTTTGAGGTTTTTCTCGTGTTTGGCTAGATGCTTGGGGCGATCATACTTGGAGACTTTGCAGCCATTGCTCGTAATAGCAAAGTGAGTCAATCCCAAGTCAATTCCAATTACTTTGCCTGCCGTTGAAACAGTTGGATTGTCGCCTTCACTCTCCGTCAATATTGAGGCAAAGTATTTCCCAGAAGGATCTAAGCTAACCGTTACGGTTTTGATTGTTCCTTCTATGTTCCTGTGCAACTTGGCTTTAACTTTGCCGACTTTGCCCGGAAACCGAACAAACCCATCAAGTACCTTGACATTTTGAGGATACTGAATCGATTGCTTATCATGCTTTGACTTGTAGCGCGGGAACCTAGCACGACCTGCAAAAAAGTTTTTATAGGCAGTTGTGAGGTTGAGCGTTGTTGCTTGCAAAACTTGGCTATAGCATTCAGACAACCAAAGTGTTTCTTCGGCTTTCTTGAGTTTGGGTAAAAAGGCATTGAGTGCTGACTGACCAAGGCTTTTACCCGTTTCTTTGTAAGTCTCAATTGACTTGTTTAGAGCATAGTTCCACCACCATCTGGCACAGCCAAAGTGCTGAGACAGTAGGGCTTGTTGCTCTAATGTTGGATCAAGTCGAACCTTGATGGCAGTATGCAGCATCTCATTACCTCCTTACTGTATTATACACATTCCAGTAAAACAGCGACACCGATAAAGATTTGGAGATTTCCGTACCTACAATCTCCCTGCCTTTCATCCCACCGCTAAACTGGGTACAGTTATAGCGGGGGACAACAGGAGCGAGGAGTTAAATCGGAACTTACCCCCTGCGGGGGTAGTTCTGGGGGCTGTATTCTTTTTCCCGTCTCGGTTTTAGCGACTTGACTGCCGACAAACCGTAGTCATGTATTTAAGATTTTCTCAATATTTAGGGCGAGAGTATTGTTCGAGGATGAATTTAAGCAAAAACCCAGCCACATAAGGGTTGTAAGAGATTGTATTTATGTAAAAGACTTGGAGGCTCCGGGCAAGTCTCACCTCGCAATGGTTTCAGACGGAACTTACCCCGTGTGCCGGTTAAGTTCCGTTAAATCAGTAAAATTACTGAGGTTTAAGATTTGTCATCTACCTTAAGATAGAAATCTTGAAGTTATCCGAGCATCATTAGGGAAGTACCACGGGAGCATCACCCATGCCAGGTGTCGCTGATGGACAAGAACGATGAGAATTGCCCCATCCGCTACAGGTAGTTTCCACCAAAGCACAATTTTTCCTACCCATAAGAAAAGATGAATCAATTGAAGCAGTCGGTAAAGCAGTTTTGGTTGATCGCAAACCCCTACTTCTTTTCCAGAGAAAAATGGGGAGCTAGGGGGTTGTTCGCCCTCGTAATGTTATTAATGCTAGGTTTCAATGCTGTGAGCATAGTCCAGAGCTATATTATGCGGGACTTGATGAATGCAGTCACGGGAAAGAATGTTTCAGACTTCTATAAGATGTGGCTGATGCTATTGGGTCTGTTTGCCATATTCACGCCCATTATGGTTTTCTTATTCTATTCGCAAAATGTACTGCAACTCTACTGGCGAAAGTGGCTAACGAATCACTTACTGAAGAAATATTTTAGCAATCAAGGTTTCTACAAAATTAAGTTCAATGATAAGGTTGATAATCCCGATCAGCGTTTAGCTGAAGACGTTAATTTGTTTGTCAAGCAAAATATTGATATTTGGGGATTATTATTCAACCAAGTTGTCACAATAATTTCTTTTCTCGGCGTTCTTTTTACAATTGACAAGGCACTGACTTTAGTTGTATTTATACTGGCTACTTTTAAAACTGTTTTCACTATCTTTATAGGTAAGAGATTAAGTAGATTAAAGTTCAATCAGTTACAACGAGAAGCAAATTTTCGCTATAGTTTGGTTCATCTTCGAGACCATAGTGAATCAATTGCATTTTACCGAGGTGAAGAGCGTGAATTTAGTGCAGTATCACAGCGATTTAATGAAGTTTTGAATAATTTTAGTAAAGTGATTTTCTTGCAGCGTAACCTTGGTTTCTTTACTCAAGGAACCGGGATGATATTTACAAATTTACCTATAGTTTTTTTAGCTCCTCGATACTTTGCGGGTCAGATAGACTTTGGGCAGGTAACGCAAGCTTCTGGAGCGTTTGTGTCTATTTTAAGTGCCCTGGGCTTTATTGCCGAGAATTTTGATATGCTAACTAACTTTACCACTCAGATTAATCGTTTAGGAACATTTGATCGGGTTCTGTCCGAGCAAATGGCAGCACCTCGAGCCGGCATGGCAACGATTGATGTTGTGGAACAGCACTATCTAGCCCTCGAAGGGGTTACCTTAGAGACGCCTAACTATGAGCGAATCTTAGTTAGAGATTTATCTTTCAAGGTGGGGCAGGGTGAAAGCGTCTTGATTGTTGGACCTTCTGGCGCTGGCAAGAGTTCGTTAATGCGAGCGATCGCAGGATTGTGGAATGCGGGTACGGGCTGCATTGTCCGTCCTAAACCGGAGGAAACGCTGTTTTTGCCCCAACGGCCTTATATGCTGCTAGGGGACTTACGCAGCCAATTGCTATATCCCAACACCAGCGGTCAAGTTACTGATGAAAAACTGCACGAAATACTCGAACAAGTCAATCTTTCCCATTTGCCAGAACGGGTAGGTGGATTTGATGTGGAATTGGAATGGGCTGATGTTTTGTCACTAGGAGAACAACAACGGTTAGCATTTGCACGCCTACTGCTGACTAAACCTCGCTACGCTATTTTGGATGAATCAACGAGTGCATTGGATGTGGCTAACGAGAGACGGCTCTATCAGTTGCTCAAAGAAACAGGAACTGCCTTTATCAGTGTCGGTCACCGTCCGACTTTGGTACAGTATCACGAGCAGGTCTTAAGGCTAGTTGGTAATACCAATTGGCATCTGATATCGGCTAAAGATTACAGCCCCGATCTCGCCGAGTTTGTTTGAAAAATGCAATTGCCGAACTGCAAGTAATGGTCTTTACCGTACCCGCCTCAAAATTCCAGGCGTGCGATCAGGTAGAACAGAGTAACTTTTGACCGTACCCGTCCATCACTTCCCTTTCAGGAGTTTTTCAATAGCGTCGCGTGTTGCCATAGCATTGACATCACTTGAAAGCAGTTGATGAAGACTCCAACGCACAGTATACTGATAGCGATCGCCCTGTTTGAAAAGATGTAGTGGAGAAAGCAGTTCTAGTTCTGCGTAATTTTCTTTAGCATCGCCATTGTTATACACTTCTACAGGAAATCCAGCACCGCCTACTGCCCCATCGGGGTATTCCCCATCCTGACAAGTTGCTTTTTCCATCATGGCTAAGCCATCTTTGACAGTTGCTACCACAACGACGGGGGTATCAGCACCAACCTTATAATTTTTTTTAGCAGAGACACAAACAGAGGGACGTAGCTGTAATAATTTCGGCGTAATTTGCACAATCGGTGGCTCATTCTCCGGAGGAACGAGCCAATGATAATTATTCTTATATGTACTCTGGGGATTGAGTGGTAAAAAGATGGCGTCGGGAGCTTCAATTTGAGTAACGTTCACAATCGGTAGGAGCAAAGGTTCTCCTTTCACTTTCTCCTTTCCTGCCCAAGAACAACACGATCAGTTCTAACTTTTTTTATCCTGAGTTGTCTTGAGTAACGACCATGACTTTACTTTACTTTCTAAAGTTTGATGTCTTATCATAGCACAATGCAGCGTGAGCGCGACGCGCCATACATATAGATATGCTAGCCTAAATTTTAGCTGCATTATATTGTAGAATTTATTTCATAAATTGCCGAAAAAAGCATGATTTATTTACATTTAACAGTAGCTTTATCCACTTTGCTAATGGCCCCGATTTCAGCTCGCGCTTTGATTGCATACTCTACAAATACAATTGCCCAAAACTCCGAAATTGACGAGCCATTTTGCTACATGAAAACCCCCGATGGCAAAACAGTAGACTTAGGCAAGTTATGCGAGAAACAGCCATCTTTAGGAACTTCCCAAACTTGCATTCCCGGTTCCAACATTGCTGCGAAAGTGTCTATTGCGGCGACTAATTATGACGGCAACTTTTTCAGCGGCCAAGTGCTTAATCAAGGCTGCAAAATAATCAAGAATGTCAAAGTCAATTATGAAGTTTTGGACGAGTTAGGCAATTTAATTGACAACGGATTTATCTACGCTGAACCAGTTACTCTTGCACCCGGACAGTCAGCCGTCTTTCGGGGCCAAGTTGTCGCGGGGTCTAAAGTACAGGCTACTCATGCCGACGGTCAAGAATGATTTTAGATTTTAGATTTTAGATTTTAGATTGAAGAATTGGACAATGAACTCCACAGATGAATCCGTGACCTTTGTATCCCGGATGCTTTCGGTGAAGAATGATTGTTGAGATTTGTCCGATCGCTGTTATCATATTCTGGCTCCGATATCTCTATGACTTACGCAGAGATCCCCCTAAATCCCCCTTCAAAAGGGGGACTTGCAATAATAATCTTGTATCCGCCTTATTAAGGGGGGTTAGGGGGGATCGAAGTTTGAATATTCTTGCAGAGATTCCCAAAAACAGAATTTGCGAGGGCAAAATATCTTGAAAACTCGATCGACATACTGGCAAATCTTACCCTACCTCCGTCCCCAAAAACAAACGATCGGTAAAGCATTAGCTTGTACTGTAGTATTTACCATATTTTGGCCAATTATAGCGTGGCTAGTTGGCGAAACAGCCAAATTTATAGGAAAAGGAGATTTACAAGGGTTCGCTCAAATTGCTGCACTCAGCGCCATTATATTTCTACTTCGCGGTACAGCCCAGTACGGTCAAGATACGCTGATGGCAAAAGCTGCTTTGACTATTGCTTTAGAAATTCGCAAAAAAGTCTACTCCCACCTGCAAAAACTCAATATCGGCTACTTTGAAACCGCCAAAACTGGAGACTTATCCTACCGCCTCACCGAAGACATTGACCGCATTGGCGAAGTAGTAAATAAATTTTTTCATCAGTTTATCCCTTGTGTTTTGCAGCTAATTGCCGTCCTGGGATATATGATTTATCTCAACTGGCAATTAACCTTGGGTGCATTAATTATTGCACCGCTGATGGCTATTTTAATTGGATGGTTTGGTGAAAGACTACTAAGTTACTCGCGGCAAAGTCAAAATCGTATTTCTGATTTATCCGCTTTGCTGACAGAAGTATTCAGCGGCATTCGTTTAATCAAAGCATTTGTGGCTGAAGACTACGAAATTGCCCGCTTTGCAGAAGAAGCAGAACAAAACCGTCGCGCTAAGTATCTGTCAGAAAGAGTAAAAGCACTTCAGTTCGTTGTAGTTGGCTTTCTGGAAGCGATGAGCGTGATTTTGCTTTTTTTCCTGGGAGGTTGGCAAATTTCTCAAGGAAATCTCACAGGTACTCAATTTATCAGTTATATCGCAGGAGTAGCACTGTTAATTGACCCGATCGCTATTACAACTGCTAATTACGGAGATTTTAAGCAGGGAGAAGCTTCTAGCGATCGCATTTTTGAATTATTAGCAATTCAACCCGCTGTAGTCGAAAAATCGGGTGCAATTGAACTTCCCCATGTTACTGGCAAAGTCGAATACCGCAACATTAATTTTGCCTATAACTCAGAGACGCCCATCCTGCAAAACATGAGTTTGTTGGTGCTTCCCGGAGAAATGATTGCTCTCGTGGGTGCATCGGGTGCGGGTAAAACTACTTTAGTAAACTTGTTACCGAGATTTTACGATCCGCAAGCGGGACAGATTTTAATTGACGGTATTGATATTCAAGATGTCACCTTAAATACTCTGCGGAGGCAAATCGGAATTGTACCGCAAGAAACGATTTTATTTTCCGGTACAATTGCTCAAAATATCGCTTTCGGTCAATCTTATTATCAACTGAAAGATGTTCAAAAAGCTGCGGAGATTGCTAACGCTCATCAATTCATTAGTGAGTTTCCTGACGGCTATCAAACTTGGGTAGGAGAAAGGGGTGTAAATTTATCTGGGGGACAAAAACAAAGAATTGCGATCGCCCGTGCAGTTTTGCTTAATCCGAGAATATTGATTTTGGATGAAGCTACATCGGCGCTGGATTCGGAATCCGAAGGTTTAGTGCAAGAGGCCCTGGAAAGATTGATGCGCGATCGCACGGTATTTATTATCGCTCACCGCTTGGCTACTGTGCGGAGAGCCGATCGCATTTTAGTTTTGGAAAAAGGCAGAATTGTCGAATCTGGCACGCACGAGGAGTTGCTGGAAAAGGGCGATCGCTATGCTGGCTACTACGCTCAGCAATTTAGTCAGTAGGCTACGTTAGAAACCGGGTTTTTAGCTGTTTTTGCTGGCTTCAACGAAGTATTGTCGAAAAAACCCGGTTTCTGACTACTCGTGGGTAAGTCCTATCATCGTATTTTATCATCTGCGTTCCCCGAACTCAACCTGACGGTTGAACAGGTTTTCAGATATATCCAAAGGGAAAAATAGCATTCTTTTGGGAATGCGATCACCTATGATTATGATGCCAAAACATCACTCAGGATGACAACAGATAGATTTGGAACATTACGAAATCCATTGTCATTGGTGATAAACAGCGTACAGCCTTCAGTGATGGCTGTCGCAGCATGAATAGAATCAGGGGTTTTGAGATGGGTATTAGCCCTTAAATTAGCTGCCGTTCTCAGTACAGATTGAGTGATGGGAACTAGCTGTATATCTGAGGATAATAAAAGTTGTTCGTAGTCACTGACTAAGATAGTGTTAGCATTTTTTAGAGGGAAAACTAAGGTTTCCAGTAACGTCAATTCACTGGTCATGAGTTCAATTTCACCTGTTTGAAACTTCAGCCACAAGGGTTGAAGAAGCGAATAGTAATTCGAGTTAGCTTCAACGGTGTAAATAATGACTTGTGTATCCAAGTAAATTGTAGAAGAGGTTGGTAGGTTTAGTTGTCCCATGAGTTTCTTTCTTCTTCTAGTTCCCGGTCAATTTCTTCAACAGTTCTGGAAACATGACGGCTGCGGATTTCTGTCAACAATGCCAACACTTTACGTCGCCCACCTTGAGGCTTTTCTGGTATAATCACAAACACTTCAACCTCTTCACCCACAGATCCAGGCGGCACTTGAATTTCCAGTTTATTTCCTGCAAGAACTTTGGTTGTAATCCGTATTGCTGACTGCATACTTCCTCCTTTGCGATGATTAATTTTCAACAGCTCCTAAAGCTTTGAGCGTGGCTTTTTCAACTTCCGTTAAACCCGTAACTCCTGCAATATTCATGTTTTCATAAGGTCTGTCACTTTTGAGTATTTTGAGGCACTCACCAGTTTCAATATCCCAAATCATAATTGTGCCATCCCGACTACAAGCAGCAATAATTTTTTCATTTGAACTGAAGGCAACTGAGTTAATTCTACTGGTATGATCTTGCAAAATTTTTAGACATTCACCTGTACGGATATCCCATATTCTTACCGTTCCATCTACACTTCCACTAGCAACTATTTCACCCGAATAACTAAAGGCAACTGAACGTATCCAATCAGTATGCCCGTGAAAAATATTGAGGCATTCACCGCTGTTGATATCCCATACTCTTACTGTTTGATCGATACTTCCACTGGCAAGTATTTCACCGTTCTGGCTAAAGGCGATCGCGCGTACCCAATCCGTATGCCCCTGCAATATTTGGAGGCATTCACCAGTATGGATATCCCACAGCCTCACCGTTCCGTCAAAACCTTCACTGGCAAATATCTCGCCCAAAGGACTGAAAGCAGCCGAGTATACATAATTGTTATGTCCGTGCAACGTTTTGAGGCATTCGCCAGTACCGATATCCCACAGCCTCACCGTTTGGTCATAACCTGCACTCGCAAGTATTTCACCATTTGGACTGAAGGCGATCGATCGTGTTTCATTGCCAAATTCTGGCAAAGTATGAAGGCATTCACCACTGCGAATATCCCACAGTTTCAGTGTTTGGTCATAACTAGCGCTGGCAAGTATTTGACCCGAAGGATTGAAGGCAACTAAGTTTACCCGATCGAGATGCCCGTGCAAAATTTGGAGGCACTCACCGCTGCTGACATCCCACAGCTTGACAGTTTGTTCGTCATCGGCGCTAGCAAGTATTTTACCGTTTGGACTGAAGGCGATCGATATTACTTGATTGCGATGCCCTTGCAGTGTATTCAAGCATTCACCGCTGTCGATATCCCACAGCCTCAGCGTTTTATCGTAACTACCGCTAACAAGTATTTCACCGTTTGGACTGAAGGCGACTGACCTTACTTGATTGCTATGTCCTTGCAAAGTATTCAAGCATTCTCCAGTGCGGATATCCCACAGCTTTGCAGTTCGATCGTGACTTCCACTTGCGAGTATTTCGCCCGAAGGACTGAAGGCTATTGACCGTACTCGATCGCCATGTCCCTCCAAAGTTTTGAGACATTCACCGCTACTGATATCCCACAGTTTCACTGTTTTTTCGCTGCTGCCACTAGCAAGTATTTCACCCGCAGGATGGAAAGCTACTGAAAACACGTTTTTAGTATGACCGTACAAAATTTTGAGGCATTCACCAGTACCGACATTCCACAGCCTTACTGTTGTGTCGCCGCTTCCACTGGCAAGTATCTCACCAGCAGGATGGAAAGCAACTGAAAATACAACTTTAGTATGGTCTTGCAAAATTTTGCAGCATTCACCTGTGCGGATATCCCATAACCTGATCGTGCAATCGAAACTCCCGCTAGCGAGTAGATTTCCATCAGGATTGAAGGTGACTGACATTACCGATCCGGTATGTCCCTGCAAAACTTTTAAACATTCACCAGTCTTGACATCCCATAACTTGATTGTATTTTCATAACTCCCGCTAGCAAGTATCTCACCGTCAGGACTGAAGGCGACTGACTCCACCACGTTGGTATGTCCTTTACAGGTCAATATTTCTCTGCAACTGCCAGCTTCCCACAAGCGAACTACGCCATCAGTATCACCTGTAGCTAACAGTTTGCCATCGGGACTAAATATGACCGATCGCACGCTGCTGAAGATTTTAGTAAAATCAGAATTAGCCAAATTAGCTTCAGCAAAGTTGACGCGACGCAGCGTCGCATTTGTAAAATCAGCACCTAAAATAACCGCACGAGACAGGTCTTTTGTTTCTAACGCAGTGCGATCGATTTTCACCAACAGCGTCGCCGCATTCCCTCCCACATAACCTACCTCACTTTCAGTTTTTCCCCGCGTTGCTTCCAGAATTTCCAATAATTCCTCCGTAGCTACCGCTACATCGAGGCAAGGCCGGCACGAGGACACCGCCCCTACCATTGGTAACAATAAATCCATCACTGCTTTTGTCAGCGGCGCTTTTCCGAAACTCTGACAAAGTTGCCCTAAATCTTCAGCAGTAAATCCCTGCAAAGGCGCGATAAGCTCACCATTATTTCTCTTCTGGGCTTGCAATCGACAATAATTAGACCAAGTATATTTTTGAGGCGCTGCATTAGGATCTAAACAAGACTGTTCGGGCGCAACTAATTCGGTAAAATCTGCGGCCAAAACTCCCAATTCCGCTGCAAATTTATAAGCGACAAAAAACTCTAACAACGAACGGTGGGCCGGAGTATAATCGCCATCTGCATTGCGGATTAGCATCGTTTGACCCATCATGTCGTAGTGCCAGTGGTCTAAGTCTTTTTCCTCTTGCACGACGGAACCAAACAAGCTGCGAATGCGATCGGGAAAACCGCGATAATTGAGACTCATTTGGTTGGTAGACAGCATTTCCCAAGACAGTTCGCACAAAAAGTAAAGCTTATCTGCTACAGAAGTAAAAGTACGTTCAGCTTTGATATCTCTCTCTATCTTCCGCCGCACCGCATACAGATAAATCCGCGACATATCGACTGGTTTTCCAGCTTCAATATCGGGCAATGCTTCCAAAATTAACTCGGTCATCACCGGGCGACGCGCTAAATCCAATAGTTGCGGGTTTCCCATCACTTTTTCTACTGTCGCCGCTTCTGTTTGAAATGACAGCGCTTGCCTAATTTGCTCGTCGTTAAATTTTTCTAATTCTAAGACTTCAAATTGGGGAATTTCGCCTGTTAAAATGGTTGTTGATGCTTGCAGTTCTGCATTGAACAATGCCCGTCCTTCCTTGCCTTCAGGAAAGTGTTCGGTACGGCAAGTGAGGATGACTTTTGCGCCGGGAACGACGGCTTTTGCTAGTTCCCAGAAGTTGTTGATGGTTTCTTGCCGATCGCACTTAGCGGCCATTTCATCAAAACCATCGAAAATTAACAGAAATTTACCCATGCGATTAAGTTGTTCAAAGGCCGAATAACCCGCCAAAGGTATCTCGTGCTTGCGAAAGAAAAACTCGGAAAATAGCGACTCGACACTAACTGCTTTGGCGTAATCTCGCAAAGGAATTACTAACGGCAAACGCGGACGTTCTAATCCCCGCTTTTGAGCATTTCGGTAGCGTTGCAGCGCCATCCAAGCATAGTGCATCGCAAACCAACTTTTTCCAGTTCCAAATTCTCCTAAAACTGAAATATGTTCTTTTACTGGGTCATTCAACCACAGGTCAAGATAACCTTCGATCCAGCCATCTCGATCGCCATAATGACTCACGCCTATCTTGCGGTGAGTATCGGGGTCGATTTCTTCTTTCGTACAAGCTAGCGGCACATATTTGGTATCAATTCCTCGGCTGGTAATTTCTGTTTCTAGCCAATTCAGATAAGCGGTAAAATCGGCATCTTGGTCGAGTAATTCATCGAAGGTATAACAAGCTAAATCGCGATTTTCATCTTTTTCTACTTCATCCCGCGCCGCGCGACTGATGCGGCGGGCGGTGACTAACCACCCTTCATCGGTGCGCTGTTTTTCTACCGACTCGCGCAGGGCTGAGATGTCTCTGAGTCCGGCTTCTCCGGCTATTCCGCGCACTAAAATGCGATCGTACCGATTGCGTCTGACAGGAACATTGATAATCCATTCAAAATAGTTATCTTCCGATATTTGATAGGTTTCAAACTTATAACTTAATGTTTCAAACCATCCTCGAACTTGTTGTGATAAAATAAAAGCTTGAGACTTTTGAATATTAGTTGATGCTGCGGCGGGAAGTGCGGGATAATCTTCGGCTTCCAGTCGTGCAAACTCGGTGCGAATTCCTTCGATAGTGGGCAGGCGTTCGATGCGATCCATTACCAAAGATAGGCGTTTTTGCAAAGATGCGATCGAATTTCCCATCATCACATCTCCCAGCGTCCGCGTCCGCTTTGCTACTTCCATAAACACGGCGGCAAATGCCATAAATTCCCGTCTGGGGTCAATGCCTAAATCTCGAATTTCTTTGCCTAAAGCACTCTCATTAAGATAGTCGTCGCCTGCTTGAATTAAAATGGCTGGGCTATCGGACTCGAAAGCTTTGCGAAATGCTGATTCAATCTCTTTTTGGCGAAACAGTTCTAAAATCTGCTTGGGTTTGCCAGCGCCGTACTCTACTAAAGTATAAACATAAACTCCGCTAAAATCTGCGGGCGGAGCATCGGGGTCGAGGTTAAATCTTTTTAAGATTTTGATGACACTTTCGTTGCGCTGAAACTTGTCTTTGATGGTGCCGAAGGGAATTGTAGTCAGGATACTGATAACTAAGTCGAGACTAATTAGCATGATTTAGGCTTTCCTGTTTTTCCGTGGAAGTAATGCTCAAATCTAGAATCGGTAGGCTGTGTCCCTGAAATGCGCTGCGGGCGATGATCGCAAACTGCTTGAATTTTATGGTAACAGGATTTACGCACTTCGACCAAAGAAACTGGGTTTTTACCAAATCTGCTGGTAGGAGCGTGTCTTTTCGTAAAAAACCCGGTTTCTGACCCACGGTTGGTAAGTTATATCCAGTTAATTAGCTTAGCATCTTTTAGAAAAATTGACAACTCTAAAACATCGAAAAAACCGACATACATTGTAGTAATAATAGCTCTAATTGAGTTGTCATATCCGATTTTAAAAAGTTAAAATATAGATAACTAACAAATAAAACTTGCTATCTATGAAAATACAATCTTCTGTCTTAGTCCACCTGGGATTTGGGAAATATGTACGCTCCGATCGAGTAACAGCAGTAATACCAATTGAAGAAGAACGGGGGCCTGGTCGGCGCACTTTTGTGCACGTAGACGGCGAAGTAGACCCGATCGTTGCTTCGCGCGCGGAAGATACAATTGTTCGTGATTTGGTGCAGGAACCGCGCGAAATAACTCAAGCTCGGCAGCAACAAGAAATCCTGCAA
This sequence comes from Microcoleus sp. w2-18bC1, assembly GCF_036700365.1. NCBI lineage: Bacteria > Bacillati > Cyanobacteriota > Cyanophyceae > Oscillatoriales > Microcoleaceae > Microcoleus > Microcoleus sp. w2-18bC1. The sequence goes on along the minus strand of NZ_JAUBOS010000005.1, from coordinate 119,180 downwards.
GATTTGCTTGCCGATTTGAGCAATGTTAACGTAACCGTGCGCCGCATCAGCCGCGATGAAGGTGGACTCGATCTCGAACGTTTGGAGCGCCGCATTCGCCAAATTTTAGACGCCTAAAAAACAAAGACCGCCCGCGCGGTCTTTGTTATTGTTTGTGTCGCTAAAAATTTTACGTTGAGGGCTTCAATGTAATTTCGATGTCCGCTAAACCGGTGAGTTTTTCTACCACGGGTTCTTCTTCAACTCGCGGTACAAAAATAGTTAAACCTCCCGGAACGCACTCAATAGAAACCGGAGTCATGCCAATGATTTCGCCGTCTACAACCACTTTTTGAGGCGGATCGGCACTGATTTTTACTTTTTTTGCCCGCAAATAACCGATGTCGTCGCGATCCGTAGGATTGCCGCTCAAAGCTGTTTGCAAAAGGTGATAAGAAGCTGCGATCGCCCCAGCTTTATTCTCAGGCGCCACCAGCGTCACGTCCAGCAAGCCGTCATCAAAAACAATCCCCGCCGGGCCTTGAGCTAAAATCGAAGTAGCCGGCGCTGCATTCGCCACTGTTACGGCCACAGCAGTAAGGCTGATAATTTTATCTTCGGTTTCGATTTCCGCTTCAAATCTTTCTAAATTGTTTAACTGTTTAATTCCTGAAAGAATGTAAGCCAGCATTCCCCAGCGATTCTTCATTTCGCGATCGGCTAGTTCGACAGTTTCTGCCTCAAAACCCACTCCCGCTAACAAAACCATCGGCATTTCACCGTTGCAAATCGCTGCATCCACCACCCGCGTCAGCCCTCCAAAAATAGTGGCGCAAGCGGTTTCAATTGTATTCGGAATATCTAAAGCATTAGCAAAAGCATTAGCCGTTCCCCGCGAAATAATTCCTAAAGGAATATTTGTGCCGACAATCGCTCCAGCAACTGCTGATAATGTGCCGTCGCCCCCGCAAGCAATAATTTCCGCAACTCCTCTATCAACTGCTTCGCGGGCGATTTGGTCTGCGTCTAATTCGGGGGTTGTCAGCCGAATGTCTAAGTCAATAAAAGGCTCTAAAAGTTCCTGAATTCTAGCTAAGTCTTGGTGGGGGTCGCTGTTACCAGCGACGGGATTGAAAATTAGGCAAGCTGAACGTTTCATAGTTGATAATAGGTAATAGGTAATGGATAATGGCTGAACTGAAACTCTAGATTTTTTCGTTTAGTTTGTATCCAAGTTTCGATCGCGATCGTATCCCCCTTAATAAGACTCATTTTGACTGTTCTTATCCCCCCCTTATTAAGGGGAGTTAAGGGGGAGCAAGGCTCAACTATAACCCTGATTTAGACATGGTTTTAACATTAAGTTAACACAAATGCCATGCCCGCTAAACTTCCACAACAACCCTCACCTATTTTTCAAAGGTTTAGTTAAGACTTGACAAAAGTCCACTCTAAGACTTTGCGCGGAGCTTTGTGCAACGCTTCCTTGATTTCCTCATTGGTGTCAAATTTGACTTGATTTAAATTGCACGCTTCGACGTTGACAGTAAATTTATCGTCTTCAAAAGGCCAAGGAGTTACAGTCACGAGTTCGTTGCTGTGCTGTACAATATCGTAGCGCTTGCCGTCCGGGCCGACACTAATTTCTAAAGCTCGTTCTCCGGCGGGTAACTCGCGGCTGCAAAGAATTAATGATAGCCGATCGCACCACTGGAAAAAAGCATAAGCTGCCTTAGCATCTTCCTCGGAAATATTCAACTCTTTTTGCCATTTTTTTTGATTTTCCAGTTGTTCGTCCAAAAACTCGTCGAGTTCCTTCGACTCTCCCCGCTTTCCTTCATTGAGATAACTCATGTGCATAGAAATCAGCATGGCTACCCACCTACCGCGATATAGGGAATTCTGCGTCATGGCTTTAATTTTCGGCAGAGAAGTTTCTGTCTGCAAGGTAAAATCAAAGGGCGCGCCCGCTTCAGTCAAAATATTTTCTTCCCACTCTTTCTCCAAATCGTCGTGATGCGAAATCGCCGCTATGGTTTCGTAGAGGCGAACCGGAGATTTCGAGCGCTTCCACTGTCCGCCAAGTTGCGCCGCGAGTAAAGCGTGGGCGCGGTGGTAAATAATTTCCCAGCCGGTGGCGGTTAAATTAGCAATCATGGAATTTTTGTCCTGAATTAAGTTGATACAAGTATTTTGTGCGAGAATTCGGCTCTCGATCGCCCGTAGCCTTAAAAAAGCGGGAACCGGAATCGGTCAAAGCCCACATTTTTAAGAAGGATGGAGACTTACAGAAAAACGAAAGTTAAATCACAAAAGGTTCGATCGAGATCTCCTGCCATTTCCCCTCAAATCGTTCGACAACAATAGGTCGGATGCGGAACTTCGGGGGAGATCCATCGAGAACATCAATCCGCAAACACGAATAAGGACGGCGTTTGTGGGAACCTTGACCGCTGCGGCCGACAAATAGCAAAGATTCCGCTACCCGCCGGCTGGCTGTTTCGGAACCAGACTGCCGCGCCAACCGATAAGCTTCAGGACTCAATGCTTCCTCCAACATCGGCCCTTCCGGGCGCTGGCGGCGGAGACTGTGGCCGCTTCCCCCGCAGACAATCCAATTAATCCCAGAGTCGCCGTGTCCAGTATCCCCAGTCCGCAGGTATTCCAAACAGTGAGCGTGGCCCGTCAGCACCAAATCTACTAGCGGACGCCCCCGCGCCACATCCCCAACTGCATCGGCCACCCCGTCGAGTACCTCGCGCAATCGCCACCGAACCGCCAAAGTTTGAGCTTGATTCCACTTTGTCGCCTCGGTCACGTAGGGGGGATGGTGCAGGTAAATTACCCGCCCCCGCACCTCGGAATCGCCCCAAGAGTTAATCAGCCTTTTTTTCAGCCATTCGAGCTGTTCAACGTCGGTGGCGGCTGTTTTGTCGGGGGACAGTTGTTTGTCAATATCCATCAACATTTCGTCAACTTGCTCTAACTTGGCCGCCAAGTCGTCTAGCTGTTCGTCTTCCTCGGGAATTTCGGGGTTGAGCCGATCGCACATTTCGAGCATTGCCAATTTTTCTTGTTCCAATCTCTGGCGTTCTAGTTCCAAATTCTGGCGGCGAATGTCGCCCTGTTTGGTTTTCGGGATCGGTAATGGCTCGTTGAAGGTGTTGGAGTCGAGGGCGAAGAAGTCGATGCCGCCGCTGCGGAAGGTGTAGTAGCGGTTGGGTAAGCGGGTAAAGCGTCCGGGTTGGTAGCGGATGCAGCGGCCTGTGCTGGTGCTGGCGGTGTAGTGGGCGTCTAGGTGGCGATCGAGCTCTCCCGGCATTTTGTGAGCTTTGAGGTAGTCGAGAAAGGCTTTGGCGTAGGTGTTTCCGCGATCGGAACCGTGCCAGCCGACATCGAGATCCAACTTGGAACCCAACAGCCGGCGCAGCGGCAAAGCTGTCGCCGACAGAATGCCGTAGACTATGGGCAAGTCGTAATAGTCGTGGTTTCCCGGTACGGGCAAAAACGGAAAGTTAAACACCATGCGATCGTAGGCAATCCGGGAGGGATGCTCGCCGCCGACTATAAATTCTCGGTAGGGGCGAATAAAGTTTTGCAAGTAATATTCGCTGGAACCGACGAGATAAACTACATCGCCGGTGTGGAGGACGAAACGGCAGGTTTCGCGCTCGGAGAGCATCAGTTCGGCAATCTGCCGCTGGGGATTGTAACCGCGGTGATTGCCCGTGCCGCTGTCGCCTACGACTAAAAACGAAAACTCTGGAGAGTCGGTGGTTTGAGATTCTAAAACCATCCGAGTTTGGTCGATTCCGCGATGGACGATCGACTGTTCTTGCCACCGCACCCGCTCGTTCATTTTGCGGATTTTGACTTTTATTTGCGGGTCGGAAACGAATTTCAATTCACCTCTTCTCCAAAATTGCTGAGTTCCTAATTATTAATATTGCAGCGATCGGGCGAGTTTTTACATCTCTCTAAAAGCTGAAAATCGACGCGCGGGCAGTCAGAAACCGGGTTTTGGACGAGAATACAGCGTTACAACTCACATCTTGCCCCATTCTCTTTAACCCGCCGGGGGTTGAAACCCCCGTCTGACAGCTTGCATTCGGTTAAAACCGACTGAAAAGTTGATAGGGAAAGGCTTTTAGTCCTCTAAGCGAGGACTTTTGCTCTCTCGACAGGGGTTTCAACCCTGGCGGTTATTGGAAGTGGTGCAACATCTCAGTTAAAACCGATAGCAACGGCCAAAAACTCGGTTTCTTTGGTTTTGATACGATCGCCTCGTCTCTAAACTAAAATAAGAGCTTGTACGAGGCGGTGCTGTTTGTTGTTGCCGCAGACGAGGGAATCAATCAAGGACGTGGGAAGATAACGCTAACAATGCCAGCAAACAACACCGAACTCGAAAAACGCCTTTGGGAAGCAGCCGACGAACTCAGGCAACACCTCTGTTTTTTCAAGTTCAAAATCTACTGTTAAAAAACGCCAACCTCCGCCAAACCCACGATTTACTCCTACCCAAACTCATCTCTGGTGAGTTAGACGTAGAGAATCTCGACATCAATAAGAGAAATATTGCCGCATGAACAGTAATCACTCATCTATGTCTAGGTTATCTGGAAATTTTTACGTCGATGATGATATCTCACAATCTCTTCAAAAGCTCCTTCGTGTACGTCCTCATGAAGTAGAAGCTAAAAAAACAATAATTCTCACCACTACTCCTCAACTCTGGAACGTAGAGGCTCTTGGCAAGTCTTCAAAGATCATAGATTTGTCTAATTTAATAGGTATAAAAAACACTGAAAATTTACTTGAATCGGAACTTTTAAAGACAGTTATCGAACAGTTTGCTTTAGCTGGTTGGTCTAAAAGAGCTATATTTCCAGAATATCGCTCTGACCTTAAAGTTCGACGCATCATCGATATTGCTATTTTTGAACCGGAAGATACCTGGCAGATTGCTGTTGAGATCCAAGACTCGGAACGATTGTTAGACAATGCAGAGGAACAGATTAAAACGCTATGTAGAGGAACAACCGTCAAATGGTTGTGTGCTACTAATGGAATTCAATTTAAACTTTTCAATAGAGAAACTAATGAACATCAGTTACTAGATCACGCACCTTCGCCGACTGAACTAGGAATTCATGAATGGGAAAATATCCCACAGAATATCAATCCCCACTTCTTACGGATATTCAATCCCTCTTCAGTAGAAGTGTTATTAGCAGAAGTTGAAGAAAGCAAACCAGAATCATTAGTTATAGACTTCACAATACCTTGGGGGTTCAAAGTAAAGAAAGATTCAGAGCTTTATAATGTAATTTCTCAATTCATAAACACTTTACCTGTCAATATTCGGGAACAGATGCCAGGTCGGATTGATATTTTACCTGTAATTTTAGCTTGGGCAGCTACTATTCCTTCAGTCAAAACTCTATCAGCTATTGTTTCGCCTGGGATTGCAATCAACGAATCGACTCAGTGGCTAAGAAATTGCCTCATTGAAAGATTTCGTTTGTGTAGTGTACTTGAACTACCTGGAAACCTCTTCCGCTTTACATCTATGATGAGCAGCCTTCTATATTTCGGAGGACAACGAGAGCAGGTCTATTTCGATGTTCTTGTATCTCGTGGTGATTTAATTAGTATGGATTCCCGTCCCTGGTTCGACAGCTTGTCGAAGTGGATGAAGGGCGATAAACCATCAACAGGCTATACAGCAAAAATTGAGAATAACGCAAACTGGGCTGTTAGAGCTAACGACCCTGAAATAGAGAAGACATTAGAACGATTAAAACGACTGGGTAAACTTGTACCTCTTGGTGAATTGTGTGATATCCAACGTGGACCCATCTTAAATCAAGAAGATTCTGAAGGCAGCACTCCACTGATACACCCTAGAGATATCAGAGGCGGTTACGTTGATTTTGAGAACGCCCAAAAAATAGAAGCAAATTCCATGCCTGAACAAGCATTGCTAAAAAAGGGTGATCTTCTTCTGCCTGAAATAAGTGGAGGGTTTTCTGTTGCTCTCAATCGAAGTAGTGAACCAGCCGTTCTTGGTAGGAATGTAATTATGTTGCGACTCAAAGATGACAAAGTGTCTAGCGAGTATTTGCTGGAGTACCTGAACTCCTCAACAGCAAAAAAGCTAATATCTGCAAGGGTATCAACGTTAGCTGGTGTTCAGCGTATAACTACTCAGTCCTTGTGCGAATTTCCCGTTCCCGTAGTAGACTCTAAACTCTGTCAAGGGTTGAACGATCTCCAGCGTATTGAGGTGGAACTACGAACTAAGGCAGATGAATTAGAATCTCGTCGACGTGCATTATTTGATGCACAGAACAGGCACTCTTTTCAAGCTAGTTTAATTGAAGTGAAACGTCGTGGCACTTTATTAGAAACAAGTTTACAATCTGTTGACCGTTTAGAGTTCCAGATAGCTAACTTTTACCCATTTCCCATTGCCTATGGTTTCAGGTTACTTGGAAGTATAGTTAACCCTGCACAACTTTATAAAGAACAACTACGAGTTGCTGAAAATCTCCTAGCTTTTATTGGGTCAATATCACTGGCGTTACTGCAGAAACAAGACCGTCAAAAGACAGGAATTGACCTTAAAAAATACTGGCAAGGTGGTATTTCTCCGGGTCATTGGGGAGACATTGTTGCTCGTAGTGCAAAAGTCTTGGGTACTTACAAGGATGACCCTCTAGCTGAACATATCTATCGGCTAAATATTGGTTCAGATACAAAGGGTTTTGGAAGTGATGTGACTGCTTTAATCAGAGCAAAGAATAATTTTAAACACGACCGAGGACCAACTCTTGAGGAAGAGATTTTCAAAGCTACACAAGACATTCAAGAACGCTTAAAGCGATGTATGGAAGCATTAGCCTTTTTTACAGAGTATCCAATCCGTCAAGTCTTAGATGTTAACCCCAGCCGTTGTAATAGTACAGCCACTTTGAAATGTTTGCGCTTCATAGGAGATCACCCAGGTTTACCACAAGAAGAAGTTATTTTACATAAAGCTTTGCATAAAGGTGATTTATTCCTAGATGCAGGCCGTCAAGAATGGGTGCCACTGTACCCTTTTATCAACGCAATAGCTTGTTCTACTTGTAAGACAAGAGAGACATACTTTATTGACAAATGGGATAACGGTATTGCTTACACAAAAAGCTTTGAGCGGGGACACACAGAAAGCTGTGGTCAAATAGCTGAAGGGTTAGCCGATTGGGGTAGTAACGAGTAAACCCTGAATTGAGAAGTACGAGCGAGCTTACCCTACAATTTTGCACCCAACGGGCGAGCGATTTCCACAAAATCCAAGCTACCACCGAATCCTTCGCCCGTACCAAACTATGGGATGATGCTGTCGAAGCCATCCTCATCAACGACGATTCCAAACAGCGATATCTAGCACTAACTCAGAACGTTAACAAACTCTATAAAGCGATTCTCCCAGACCCAGCAGCCGGCGAGTTCAATCCTAGCTTATATGCTTTTGCTGAAATTACCAAGCGCATCAAACAGCTAACCCCACACTCCGACATTACCAAAGTCAAAGCTGCTGTTGAAGAAATCCTCCAGCTTGACAACTCTCGATTAGTAACTCCAGTACCTCTCGCGCATTGTAGATAGCTTCTTCATAATAATCTCCGTGAGTTACCGGCTGCATGACATCGGTAAACTCAGGCAAGCTGACAACAAAAAGTCGATCTTCTTCTGACCACTGGATGATGAGACTGTAATGGCTATTCATTATTCTATCTCATTCAGCTTCTGCAAATCGGTTATTTTAATCAGCTTGTTGCTCCTCAACCCTATTTATTGTTAATTCTCAATCCAAGCTTTGAGCAAATATTTTTAATGCTTTGACATCCTCTGATGAGATATTCCCCTCAATTTCCTCATTCTGAAATCGCAGAATTTCACCTCTACCATCTTTCGCAGTAATTGTAAGTGTTTTTTCTTGCTGCCAAATACGATACCGCTCTCCCTCAAGAAATGTACCGCCTTCGGGTATTTGTCTGCCGTAGTTCCTTAAGACTGTTTCCGCAGTTTGCACAATATCTAGACTATATTCATATAACAAAATATCACTCGCAAATTTGGGCATACCTGCTTTTTTTTCCAAAAATTCAACTAATTCAGCAACAGTCTTCGGAGGTTTTTTGTACCTTTCCGACTGTTGCCGTAATAATCTCACTATTAAGTCCGGGTATTCGTCAAATAGCTCGCTCATAAACTCATCAGGTGACAGCGATTTGATGTTCCAAGGAGCTAAATCCTTTTCTTTGAAATCCGCTAGATTGCTGGTAACAATGACATCAGCCTTGGCTGTTACAGCAGCAAGAACATGGCGGTCTTTAGGGTCATTTTTCATGATTTGCTCTAAGCCGACAGGTACTTCAATTATTGCTTCGGGAAAGGCTGCATTGATTTCCGCTTCAAGATGGATTGCTTTCTCCTGGCATAATATCCCTTGGCGGACAAGGTTGCTCATTGCTTCATCAAGGATTTTCTGCGACCAATAGGGTAAATACAGACCAGCCTCGGCGGTGGAAAGCAGAGTATCGCGCAGATACATAGGAAACAGGACACAAGCATCGAGGACAACACTAAGCTTAGACATATTAATGTTGGAATTATTTCTATGCCTCGTATAAACCAGCTTCTTCGGTCATCTCGATTAGCCGATCCAAGTGTTTGCGACGTTTGTTGTCTCGATGTTCTTTATATAAAGTTAAATCCTCCAAACGAATACGTCTATGCTTTCCTACTTTGATACAAGGAATTTCTCCCTGGTCTAGTAACTTGACCAGAAATGGTCGGGATACATTCAGAATATCAGCAGCTTCCTGTGTTGTCAGTTCGTGATTGTGAGGTACTAGAGAGATAGCTTGACCTGATGCCATTGCACGCACGACCTGACGCAAAATGCTGTAGACTGATTCAGGAATTACTATCTCTTCTCCGTTACTTCCCACTAATTTTGGTTGTGCAAATTCGTGGCTGAGAATCCGATCTAATTTTGCTATTTCTTCTTGTTTTTGTTCGGGAATCAAAACTGACTCAAGCGATGCTTTTTGGTTCAACATAATTAATCTCTTTTTTGATGTGATTGTTTTTGAAGCACAGAGTAAATATGGTGGTATAAGTTGGTATAATCAGCGGTTTAAACCGCTGATTATACCAGACCCCGTTTTATTGGTCAGCAGACAGAATCTGCGATCGCGGAAAACCTGTACAGCCATTGCTGGAAGGGTATGTAAGTATTTGGCCAGCATATACTTGGTTGTTTCCTTCACGATAACACTTACCGTGCCCTAAACGCAATATCCGAAACAAACGAAATATTCAAATTCCCAAAGGGGACAGTTCGATCGCCCGAAATTCCCCATCCCGACTCAAGACGGATGCCGCGCAGAGGTACAATAGGACGATCGCATTCCCCAACTCCCACCGTGATAGAGCGCTACACTCTGCCCGAAATGGGTAACATCAGATAAAAAACAGTAAAAAACTAGAAAAAGGTTTATTGCAAGCTGGTTTTCGGCCAGTAGCAAGTGTTGAAATCAATGGTGCTTTTGTTTCAAGATGAGCATCGATCGCCCAAAAATAACGGATAATGACACTATCGCCAACATTGAGGGGAAAAAGATGACTTCTCAAACGATCGAACTTTTGGAAGATTTGCTAGGCAAGTTACAACACTTACTCCCGGAAAATCAGCAGCTTCTGTTAACTTTTGCAGAGTTTTTGCTGGAACGACAGATGCGATCGAACCCCGAAAACACTTCAGTTGAAGCTGAACCTCCTCCTGGGCAACAACGGGTTTTGGGCCTGCATCAAGGGATGGGCTGGATGAGTGAGGATTTTAACGAGCCACTTTCTGATGCGTTTTGGTTGGGTGAAGCATGAATATTTTGCTGGATACCCACGTCTTGATTTGGCTGGCGATCTCTCCCCAAAACTTATCGCAACAAGCGACGAATATTATCACCGATCCCACTCATACTTTATTTACGAGCTTGGTTAGTATTTGGGAAATGCAAATTAAGCTTCAGCTTGGGAAGTTAACACTGAACGTGTCCTTAACTGAATTGATAGAACGCCAGCAGCAAGTCAATGGATTGCAAATTTTGCCGATCGAGCTAGCTCATATTTTTGCATTAGACACATTGCCAAATGCTCATCGCGATCCATTCGATAGACTCTTAATTGCTCAAGCCGTTGTGACTCAAATGCCTATCTTAAGTATTGATGCTGTATTTGACAGCTACCCAGTACAAAGATTGTGGTAAAGCGATCGGTTGAATAGGCTTTAACTTAATAATCGGCGATCGGTAAAGAATATCGCACACAGAATCAGAAATCGGGTTTTTACCGAATCTGCCGACAAGAACGAAGTATTTTCTCCAAAAACCCGGTTTCTGGGCTCCTTGGCTCTTGCACCCCCACACAGATGTACAATAAGACGATCGCATTCCCCAACTCCCACCGTGATAGAGCGCTACACTTTGCCCGAAATGGGCAACATCTGGACTGAAACCGCCAAACTGAAAACCTGGCTGCAAGTAGAAATCGCTGTCTGCGAAGCTCAAGCCGAACTCGGCTACATCCCCGCCGCCGCAGTCGAAGAAATCAAAGCTAAGGCTAATTTTGACCCGAAACGAGTCCTCGAAATTGAAGCCGAAGTCCGCCACGACATGATCGCATTCTTGACAAATGTCAACGAATATGTAGGCGATGCCGGCCGCTACATTCACCTCGGCTTAACCAGTTCCGATGTGCTCGATACCGCTTTGGCGCTGCAATTAGTCGCCAGCGTCAATATCTTGTTAGAACGTGTCGAAGAATTGAGTCAAGCTATTCGCTATCAGGCTCAACAGCATCGCAATACCGTCATGGTTGGCCGATCGCACGGAATTCACGCCGAACCCATCACCTTTGGCTTTAAACTAGCAGGATGGCTGGCAGAAGTCTTTCGCAGCCGCGCCCGATTAGTGAATTTGCGATCGTCCATAGCAGTCGGCAAAATCTCCGGCGCAGTCGGAACCTATGCTAATATCGATCCGCGAATAGAAGCGATCGCCTGTCAAAACCTCGGACTCGAACCCGATACCGCATCCACTCAAGTCATTTCGCGCGATCGACACGCCGAATACGTCCAAACCCTAGCACTTTTAGCAGCATCGATCGAGCGTTTTGCAGTAGAAATCCGCAACCTGCAACGCACCGACGTTCTCGAAGTCGAAGAATTCTTTGCCAAAGGGCAAAAAGGCTCATCTGCCATGCCCCACAAACGCAACCCGATTCGATCGGAAAGACTGACAGGAATGGCGAGAATCGTCCGCGCCAACGCCGTCGCAGCCTTAGAAAACGTAGCGCTTTGGCACGAACGAGACATCTCTCACAGTTCCGTAGAACGGATGATTTTGCCCGACAGTTCTACAGTAACTCACTTCATGTTAGTAGAAACCACAGACTTAGTAAAACACCTGCTAGTCTATCCTGAAAATATGAAGCGAAACATGAACCTTTACGGCGGAGTCATCTTCAGCCAGCGCGTGATGTTAGCCTTAGTAGAAAAAGGCACCAGTCGCGAAGACGCCTACAAAATTGTGCAATCTTGTGCTCACGAAGCTTGGAACAAACCGGGCGGCAATTTCTACAATTTAATTGCTAAGGACGATCGGGTAACAGCTAAGATGACGACCAAAGAAATTGATGATTGTTTCGATCCGCAGTATCAATTGAGGCACTTAGATTTAGTCTATCAGCGCTTGGGAATTTAAAAATTTTTTGAATTTCCTACTAAAGATACAAGATGGATCGTAATCCTTCATCTATTTCTTCCTGTAAATCCTGTGGTATTGTGCCAATGCACTCAATTAAAAACGTTTTGTCCACAGTAAAAAGCTGAGAAATATTAGCCACAGAGTCCTTGGGTAAACCTGTGGCTTTACTCGGTAACGAGACATTACCTGGTGCTTCCGCTAACCGCAGATTAGAAGTAATGATGACGACGATTACAGTGCTAATCCGACTCTGAGTAAAAGTATTATCCTGAACAATTAAGACGGGACGACGATATCCAGGTTCTGAAGCAATTGGAGAGGGTAAGTTTGCCCACCAAATTTCTCCGCGATACATTACCAATCCTCATGGGGTAAGGACATAAATTGCATTTTTGCCAAGACTGGATCTAGTTCAGAGGACTCTTCAGAATAGACTTGATTTAGTTTGCTCAAAATTCGATCGCGGTTGTGTCGCCGCAGATACGCCTGCAATGCTTTTGTATAAAGCTCACTGCGTGATAACCCTAACTGACTAGCCAAAGCCTCGGCTTCTTCAAAAACTAAATCTGGAAGTGAAATTGCAGTTTTCATAGCTCCCCTTGCTGTCACGGTGACATCATAATATTGGTTATAGCATAGAAAAACGACCTCAATCTACTTTTTAACACTCACAATCCCAACAGCTATGAAATTTAATCGTTTTGGAAAATACTTAATCGCATTTATGCTAGTGTTGCTATGTGCGATCGGTCTGCACCATATAACATTTGTCCGCGCCCAGGAGCCGCCACAAGTGCAAATTACCCAACCAGAATCAAACCCAGTAGTACCTGAAAGTATTTTCATGAGTCAACTTCCCCCTTCGGCACGACTGGTTGACATCCGCACCGTAAATCCCAACATTCGCCTCGATATCCGATACGCCACTACTAACAATTTTTTGAAACGAAAGCTTTACCCTATATCGAAATGCGCCTTGAGAAGTTCTGTTGCTCAACAGTTAGGGTTAGTTCAAACAGATTTGGAAAAAATTGGATTGGGTTTGAAAGTTTACGATTGCTACAGACCTTTCTCTGTGACTAAACAAATGTGGCAAGCTTGGCCAGATCCGCGCTATGTTGCTAATCCTGCTAGGGGTTCGCGGCACAATCGCGGTGCTGCTATTGATTTGACTTTAGTCGATCGCACTGGCAAAGAATTAGAAATGCCTACACCTTACGATGATTTTACCGAAAAAGCTCACGGAGATTATCAAGGCGGCAGCGCCGAATCTCGGAAAAATCGTCAAGTGCTTAAGGATGCAATGAAAAAACACGGATTGATGAGTATCACAACTGAATGGTGGCACTTTGATTCGGAAGATTGGCAGAAATTTGCGATTCTTGATATCTCGCTGGGGGCTATTCCTTAATTATACTATTTATTAATAGTCGCAGATACAGGTAGGGCACGGCAGTGCCGTATCCCTAGCTATATCAGGAAAATTATCGCAATTTTACCGAAAATTCGTATTCGTATCCTCGGAAATTCGAGTCTAATTGTAATGTGTAATTGCCTGTTACTGGCACTTTTCCACTCCACTCTGTTTCATTGCCTTGATAAGGATCTCCGGCTAAAAGTTTGCCGCTAGGAGTTATAATTTGCGGGAAAACATCTTTCCGATTCCTAACAGTCATTGTTTGACCTTTTCGGGCGCGAATCCGGTAAGAATGGCTGCCGCCACCAATAATTCGACCTTTGACGATCGCATTATCTCCTCCTGGCCGAAAACTAATCTGCTGGTTGACGTTAGAACAACTGCTTTCGGTGCGGTTTTTGGCAATCCAACCGGGTGGATCGGTAATTCGCAGCCAACCGTTTTGTTCTTCGGCGACTGAAACAAAGGTATTATTTTTAAGTTTTCCTACTATGTTGCTGCCCCTTACTTGCGGGATTGATCGCACATTTAGCGGTGGATTCGGATCGCTGACTACAGCCATACTGATTTTGCAACCCGAATTTGGCGGTGTGACAACTACTGGCTCAACTTTTGGCCCAGAGGCTTCTGCAACTAGCGAGGATTGAACAGCCGGGGTTTTTGCCGGTTGGGGTGGGGATTCCGGAGATTCTCCAGCCGGGGTTTGTGCTTGCAGAGATTTTGGTTGCCGAGATTCAGGGTTGTTCGTCGGCCCTGCAATCTGGTTTCTGGTGGATGCGGGCGATTCAGCAAGGGGAAGATCGGATTGTTTCATCGCACCCGACTGTATAGTGGCAACAGCCACTCCCACCGCTGTTGCCACTCCTGCTAAGCTTACTGTGATGATCTGAGCCTTCGTAAATGACATAAAAAACCCTCTCTGTATCTATACTAATAATTTTTGTTTGGGAGTTGGGGCGATCGCCAGTTAATTTACAGTGGAAATACCTAGTGCTGCCCACAGGGTCATTCGATTTTAGATTTGAGATTTTGGATTTTGGATTGACTTGCACGAGATAAATTCGGGGGCTTGAGGATTTTAGATTTGAGATTTTAGATTGATTCCACGGATAAATCACGTGGCGGGTACCATCAAGAAATTTTTGGTCAGGATTTTTAGATAAAATTTCAGATCCATAATTGTCGCAATAATTTGAGTCAATATATACTGGACGCCTATACTGATGGTAATCTTGCTCTGGGTTATTTGCGCGCAAATTTGCGAAGGTCAGCGTTCAGCGCGAGGTACATAAAATGTCAAAATTGATTCCTCTAAGATTACAACCGCCTCGCGATCGATTGTTGGAAAAGGTGAAGCAGGAAGTCCAAGCAGGGCTCGCGCAGTCTTTGCACGCCGCTGTACTGGCTAACCTCAGTCAAGACTCGTCGCCAACGGGTGTTAACCGCTGTTGGGATGTGGAAGTGAAAGCGGGCAACCGTCCGAGTTTTCGGCTTCCTCCCAAAGCAAGCATGGCTAAAGTGTTCGATCGCGCCGGCGGCAAATTGGTAATTTTGGGAGCCACGGGTGCAGGCAAAACTACGACGCTGCTAGAATTAGCTCGCGTGTTAGTTTCCCGCGCCCAAAAAGATGCTAGCTTGCCAGTACCAGTGCTGTTTGAACTCGGATCGTGGAAAGCAGAATCCGGGGCGATCGCCGATTGGTTAATTGCTCAACTTCAGTTCAAATACGGCATCTCTCCTGCAGTGGGCAAAAAATGGCTTGCCGAACAACAATTGCTGCCTCTCCTCGACGGCTTAGACGAAGTAGAAACCCACCGCCAAAATAGCTGCATTCAAGCAATCAATCAGTTTGTGGAAAGCGAATTTAAACCCAAACATTTAGTAGCTTGCAGCAGTTTTGAAGCTTACAAAAACTGCGAAACTAGATTTCGCCTGCAAGCAGCAGTTTTGTTGAAACCTTTAAGAGAAACTCAAATTCAAAATTATCTGCTAGAAGCCAGAAGCCGCGAACTTTGGTACAGCATTGAACACGAGCCGGAGTTGTTAAAATTGGCAAAAGTTCCCTTGCTTTTGAGCATGATGGCTCTGGCTTACGACGATATTTTAATTGAAGCTTGGAAGCGCATAACTTCCGCAGAAGAACAGCGCAAATATCTGTTAACTGCCTATATTCGCCATCAAATGACCGGGCAAGTCAAGCAGTATCCCAGAGGTAAGGAACTGCGGCCCGAACAAATTCGCCACTGGCTGGGATGGTTGGCCAGAAGGATGGAACAGCAAGGAATTCAAGAATTTTACCTCGATCGCATACCCTCTAGCTGGCTGCAAACAGAGGAGGAACGGCGCAAGTATCAGTTTGGAGTTAAGCTGCTTGGCGGGCTGATTTGGGTGATTTTGGGATTAATTGCCACCTTAGTCTCCGGGTCGATTTGGGGAATAATTGCGGGTGCTGTTGCTGCGGTAATTAGTGCTTTGTTGCCGGGAATTCCGGGGATTGAAAGTTTTATATTGCGCCTGGTCTTGTGGTCTAAGGGCTACATTCCTTGGGATTACAGGCGTTTTCTCGATGCTGCCACCGATCGCTTGTTGCTGCAAAAAACGGGCGATCGGCGCTATCGATTTATTCACAATTTATTGCAAAAACATTTTTCTGAAATCTAAATGCCGGAGCTTGACAAAAACAAATATAATGGATGTAACTGTGAAGGAGATTCCAATACTCGACAAGCAAAAGGAAACTCAATGGCTGTAAAATTCATTCTGAGCGAATACGTTGACAAAGCAATGGCTGAGGCTATGTATGACAAACTTGAAGATCGTAGCTTTGTTGGGAAAATTCCTGTTTGCAAGGGAGTCATCGCCTTTGGTTCAACTTTAAAAGAGTGTCAAAATGAGTTGCGATCAACTTTGGAAGACTGGATTTTGCTAGGGTTGAAATTGCGACATCGAATGCCCGTCATTGACAATATTGATTTAAATCAGGAGCCTAGCCTTGAGCCGTTGGACACCTTGTAAGCGTCGAGAGTTCATCCAGAAATTACAACAGCTAGGCTTTTCTGGCCCTTTTTCTGGAAGTAAGCACCAGTTTATGATTTATCAGGAGTATCGCTTAACGATTCCCTCTAATGATGAGTATTCTGTTCTCAGCTACGGATGATGATTCGAGAGGCCGAGGAGATTATAGAAAGGGAAATTACTCTTGAACAATGGAATACCTTGTGAACTAACACATACTCATCCCAAAAAAGTTTATGGTATTTTTGCCATTTGAAATAGCTGTGACGCCGTAAATTCTAATCCATCAAACAGTGGATCTGTTAATAGGGTATCTCCCATATAAGTCTGCGGTGCTGCATCGGGGTAAAAAACTGTAATGCTTCTCGCCTTGCTATCTACTACCCAAACCCGCAAAACCTTAGCATCTAAATAATCTCTCGCTTTAGCAGCTAACTGACCGAAAGTTTGTTCGGGTGAAATAATTTCTATGACTAATTCGGGGACTACAGGACAGGCTTCATCTTGATTCCAGTCGGGAGATAAGCGTTCGTAAGAAACATATAAAAGGTCTGGAACTGGCACCCAGTCTCGCCCCAGTCTGGTTAATCTTACCGCCCATTCTACACCAATTTCTCCCCGTTCCTCACCCCACTGTTCGAGGAGTTTTATTAGGCTTCGGGTGAGGCGAGAATGAAATTTTTTAGGTGACATCTTCGGTACTGCTTGCTCGTCAATAAGTTCGTAGGTAATATCGCCTTCTCCTTCGGGAAGAGCGAAAAACTCTTCCAGAGTTAGTTGAGTTTTTGTCTGGAGCATAATATTCCTCTGCTGTGGGCAGGCAAGTTAGTATTATTTTAACTTAAATATTTATTGACATAATACAAATGTTATGATAAAGATTGGCAAAATCTTAGGTTTTAACTGCCGAATTTGCGATCGACTCCTAGATCGACACCCCCAAAAGGTTAAGATTCTAATCTGACCCTCCTGCAATCATTGCTTCACCTCCTATGGCAGAAACCTTATTGTTCAACGCCCTCCGCGAGGCGTTAGACGAAGAAATGGCCCGCGACTCCGCCGTATTCGTACTCGGCGAAGACGTAGGTCAATACGGCGGTTCCTATAAAGTCACCAAAGACCTCTACAACAAATACGGCGAACTTAGAGTGCTCGACACCCCGATCGCCGAAAATAGCTTTACAGGCCTAGCAGTAGGCGCAGCAATGACGGGACTGCGGCCGGTCATCGAAGGCATGAACATGGGCTTTTTGCTGCTGGCCTTCAACCAAATTTCCAACAATGCCGGAATGCTGCGCTACACATCGGGCGGCAACTTCAAAATGCCAATGGTAATTCGTGGGCCTGGTGGCGTGGGCCGGCAACTCGGCGCGGAACACTCCCAGCGGTTAGAAGCATATTTCCAAGCAGTACCGGGTTTGAAAATAGTCGCCTGTTCGACTCCCTACAACGCCAAAGGACTCTTAAAATCAGCTATCCGGGACGATAACCCCGTTCTGTTTTTCGAGCACGTTCTTCTTTACAACCTCAAAGAAAATTTGCCAGAAACAGAATATTTAGTGCCACTGGACAAAGCAGAAATTGTGCGATCGGGCAAAGATGTCACAATCGTGACTTATTCCCGGATGCGGCACCACGTCTTGCAAGCCGTGCCCGCACTGCTAAAAGAAGGTTACGATCCAGAAGTAATCGACCTAATTTCTCTCAAACCCCTGGACATGGAGACAATTGGCGAATCCATTCGCAAAACTCACAAAGTAATCATTGTAGAGGAGTGCATGAAAACAGGAGGCATTGGTGCTGAACTCATTGCTTCGATTAGCGATCGATTTTTTGACGAACTCGACGCACCAGTTTTGCGCCTGTCTTCACAAGATATTCCCACACCTTACAACGGCAATTTGGAAAGACTGACCATTGTCCAGCCCAATCAAATTGTCGAAGCCGTCCAAAAAATGGTAGCTTTGCGAGTATAAATAGTGATTAGTCAGTAGTCATTGGTTGACTGTTGACTGTTGACTGTTGACTGATGACTGTTGACTGATGACTGATGACTGATGACTAAAATCTGCCAACCGTCAACTGCCAACTGACAACGGCTAACTCACCAATGACTAATAATTAAATATGCAAAAACAACGTTCCCTATTAGCCCTAATTTTTGTTTTAATCATCGCCGCTATTACTGTAATAGTAACAATTCCGACGCGGCTGGGATTAGACTTGCAAGGAGGGTCGCAACTCACAATTCAAGTAAAAACTACGCCCACAATTCCCAAAATTGACCAGGGAATGTTAGAAGCAGTGCGGCGGATTGTCGAAAACCGCGTCAACGGTTTGGGTGTTTCCGAAGCATTAGTCCAAACAGTAGGAGAAGACCAAATTCTCGTGCAGTTGCCCGGAGTAAATGACCCGCAGCAAGCAGAACGAGTTTTGGGCGGCACGGCAAAGCTAGAATTTCTGGAACAACTGCCTGGAACAGAAGCACAATTAGGCATTGAAAGGCAGTTGCAGCAGGAATTGCTGGTCAAACAAGCAGAATTGAAAACCAGCCCTAATGAGGCAGCAATTAAAGAAAATCAGGCTGCTTTGAAAAGAAGCAATGAGGCGATCGCCAAACTCTTCAAAAGCAGCGGACTCGGTGGCGAAAACCTCAAAGACGCTCAACCTCAACCCTTGGCCTCTGGGAACAACTGGAACGTTGCTCTTGTTTTCGATACCAAAGGAGGCGAACTCTTTGCCCAACTTACTAAAAATTTAGCAGGCACCGGACGCAGTATCGGTATTTTCCTAGATGAAAGAATGATCAGTTCTCCAGTCGTCGGCGTTGAATTTGCCCAGACAGGAATTACTGGTGGGAGTGCCGTAATTCAAGGCAACTTTACAACGCAAGAAGCCAACGATTTGGCAGTGCAATTGCGCGGTGGTGCTTTGCCTGTGCCAGTCGAAATTGTCGAAAACCGTACTGTTGGCGCTAGCTTGGGTAAAGACAGCATTCAAAGCAGTATTAACGCAGGTATCGGCGGCTTGATTTTAGTCTTGATTTTCATGGTTGCCTACTATCGACTCCCCGGCGTAATTGCCAATATAGCGCTGTTAATTTATGCTCTGTTAACTTGGGCAGCTTTTGTGCTTTTGGGAGTGACATTAACGCTGCCGGGAATTGCTGGTTTTGTACTCAGCATCGGGATGGCCGTGGATGCTAACGTGCTGATTTTTGAGCGCACGCGGGAAGAGTTGCGGGCGGGGAAATCGCTTTATCGATCGGTCGAATCGGGTTTTTACCGCGCTTTTTCCAGCATTTTAGACGGCAATGTCACAACAGTTATTGCTTGTGCTGCTTTGTTTTGGTTAGGCGCAGGTTTAGTTAAAGGGTTTGCTGTAACTCTGGGATTGGGCGTAGTAGTGAGTATGTTTACTGCGCTCACTTGCAGCCGCACTCTGCTGTTCGTAGTATTGAGCTTTCCAGCATTGCGGAAACCTCAGTGGTTCTGTCCCGATTTGTCGAAAACTGCTAATAGTTAACTGTTGACGGTTGACGGTTGACGGTTGACTGTTGACTGTTGACTGTTAACAGACTACGTAAGGTACGCACTCGGTAAGGTACGCATTGCCCACCCTACATTGAGAAGTTTTTCTTCCTTCTTTCCTCTTCCTTCTTTCCTTCCTCTTCCTTCTTCCCTCTTCCTTCTTCCTTCTTCCTTCTTCCCTCTTCCTTCAAATTATGAAATTCAGTGTAATCAAATATCGATCGCTCTGGTGGAGTATTTCCGCCGCTATAATCCTCGCAGGTATAGTGTCGATGGCGATTTCTTGGAGTCGTCCCGACATCCGCGCACCGCTGCGCCCAAGTTTAGATTTTGTCGGTGGCACTCGGCTGCAATTTGAACTCGACTGCACGAAACCGGAAAATTGTAAACCCATCGATCTTGCGGCTGTCCGCGAAGTCCTCGACGCCCAAGGTTTAGGCGGCAGCAGCATTCAAGTTATCGGCAAAGAACAGCGCGGTTTGTCACTGCGAACAAAAACTTTGGATGTCGAACAGCGGACTAATTTGCAAACAGCTTTGAGCGAAAAAATAGGCACTTTTTCTCCTCAATCTACTCAAATCGATACGGTTGGGCCTACCCTCGGTAAACAATTATTTACTTCGGGATTGTTGGCTTTATTCCTTTCCTTTGCTGGAATTACGGTATATCTAACGTTCCGGTTTCAGTTGGATTATGCCTTTTTTGCTTTCGTTGCTCTATTCCACGACGTGTTGGTTACTCTTGGTGTTTTCTCGTTTTTGGGTTTAGTTCAAGGAGTGGAAGTTGACAGCTTATTTGTGGTCGCTCTCTTGACAATTATCGGTTTTTCTGTTAACGATACAGTGGTAATTTACGATCGCGTGCGCGAAGTAATCAAGCTAAATCCGGGACAGTCGATCGATCAAATTGTCGATGATGCGGTCATGCAGACCCTAGGAAGGTCGATTAACACGACGTTTACCACGCTGCTGACCTTGTTTTCAATCTTTTTGTTTGGCGGCGAAACCCTCAAATACTTTGCTTTAGCATTGATTGTCGGTTTTATTGCGGGTGCGTATTCGAGTATTTTCGTTGCCAGCACGCTGCTAGCTTGGTGGCGCAGTCGCACCGGCCACTCTATCCCCGTCCCCGCAGAAGGAATCAACCAGTCAGAGGAAGTTTAGTTGACTGTTAACGGTTAACTGTTGACGGTTAACTGTTGACTGACTAATAATAAATCATTAATAACAAATGACAAATAACAAATGACAAATGACAAATAATATCATGTCCGATCGAGCGATTAAAAGGGCGGGTTTTGGAGATTGTCAATTATTGGCAGATATTTTTCGTGAACTCGCCTCTAGCTTATTAGGGGTAATCGACCGGACATAATATAACAAATAACAAATAACAAATGACTACTGACCAAACTTTTCAAATTGAAGTCCAAAGGCTTCACAAACTAACAGTTTACGGCCGCTGGTTAACAGTGATATTGCTATGGATTAGCGTAGGTTCTTTGAGCATTTGGGGTTTGCGCCACGAAATCGCTTTGTGGTTAGAACACTTCACTTGGGCAGCAGTGCGCTATGGTTTATCTTTTCATCGCTGGCCCACTCTCGGTTTAGGTTTGTGCTTGGGGATGACTTTGGGAGTGCTAACTTGGCAAAGTCGCAATATGGTGCGAGGATTGCCCCTGCGGGAAAAACAGGGTTTGGAACAACAAGTTCGCCGCATTCGCCAACAGGGGCCGAGTCATCCTTTGTGGAAGTGGGTTTGCAAAGGTTCGCGGTAGCCGACGGGCCTTATTCTTTACTCTCAACCCAGAGGAACGAAAGTTTGACAAGAAGCGATTTCAACAGCCGAGTTCCTAACTTTTATTGCTTCTTCCTTCTTCATTCTTCATTCTTCCTTATTCCTTCTTCAGACTTCCTTCGGACTGACATCCGTTACATCCGTTACATCCGTTACATCCCGTACATTGCTCGTTGCCGAACTTCCTTCTGCCATATCACGCAAAGCGAGGCAAAATCTGTGCTAGGGAAGACTGTTGAAGCGGAATTTCGATCGCAAATTCTGCTCCTTTTCCCGGTTCCGAAAAGCACTTCAATGTGCCGCCGTGTTGGTTGACAACAATTTCATAGCTAATCGACAGTCCCAAACCCGTTCCTTGGCCGACCGGCTTAGTAGTAAAGAAAGGGTCAAACAACCGCTTCCGAACATCTTCTGTCATCCCCGGGCCGTTGTCAGAAATTTTAATTATTACCTTTTTTTTCTCAATTAACTCTGTGCGAATCCGAATCGTAGGAATCAGGCGGGTAGACTTAGAAACTGATGATTGAGTCTTTGTACTAAACTGCTTTTCTTCGCCTGATTGCGACTTATTCGCGCTTTTTTTATCAAAAATTTCGTGTTTATTAGACTCAACAAGAGCGTAAATTGCATTAAGTAAAATATTCATAAATACCTGGTTGAGCTGTCCGGGATAGCACTGCACCAGCGGCAAGTCGCTGTATTCTTTGTAAATTTCGATCGCCTCCTGCCCCGGTTTCCCTTTAAGCTGGCTTTGCAACAGCATAATGGTGTTGTTGATACCGTCGTGAATGTTGACCTGCTTCATTTCAGCTTCGTCTAATCTGCAAAAATTACGCAGCGACAAAACGATGTCGCGCACTCTTTCTGCACCTTGCTGCATAGAATTTAAGACTTTCGGCAAGTCTTCTAGCACATAATCGAACTCGATTTTTTCTGCTTCCGCTTCAATTGCTGCGATGGGTTCGGGACAGTGCTGTCGGTAGATGTCGAGCATCCGCATTAAACCTTGCGTGTACTCTTTAGCGTGGTGCAAATTGCTGTAGATAAAGCCGATCGGATTGTTGATTTCGTGAGCTACTCCTGCTACTAACTGCCCCAAAGAAGACATTTTCTCCGTTTGAATTAGTTGAGTTTGAGTGCGCTGAAGTTCCAGCAGGGCAAGTTCGAGCTGTTGGGCTTGATGTCTCAATTGTGCTTGCGACTCGCGCATCGCCACGGTTGATAACTCGTGAATTTGCAACTGAGAAAGCAGTAGTTGGTGTACGTCTAAAAGTTTGTAAATTTCCGGTTCTACTTGTACTACAATTGGTTCGTGGATTAGTTCGGGCGATCGCTCCAAAGACTGCCGCACTGCCATCATAATTGAGGTTTCGCGATCGAGAACCAACATATCAGTTTTAGTAAAGCGGTAGAGTATGAACAAAGGCTGTTGAGAAAATAACTCCAAGCTGTAGGGGCGGCTCATGTGTTCAAAATAACGCCGCCGCGAAATCATCCCTATAAACTTTCCTTGCTGAGTGATGATGATGCCCGGAACTAAAGGGTTTGCTTGAAAAATTTTAGCAACTTCGTCCCCTGGACACTCAGATTCTAGGAGAAAGTCGTACAGGGTTAATTCCTGTAGAGTCGATCGCAAACCAAGCGGCGATTTTAGGGGACTCAACCCGTCAGTTTCATACACTGCTCCCTCCTTTGGTAATTGGCAGTTGCGATTGGCTGCTGGAGTCTTGCCTACTATTTAGAAGGCTTTTTCAACTCTTTTTATAGCTTAGTCATCAACTTTCCTCTGCTCCCTCGAATCCAGTTAATTCAGCAGGATTATTTTTTGCCTTAAATCGAGCTGGTGTCCCCCGAAACGATATTGCAGGTTAGATTGATTTAACAGCCGACACCCCTTTGAAGCCTGACTATGTATTGAGTTTTATATATCCAAGATTTTACTAATCCGAATATAACAGTCATAACTATTTTTAATGTTTGATGACATTAATTTGGTTCAGATGGATAAACATCTGCGACCTGTGGCAGTACATTTCGTATTACCCCTTGCGTAAAATTATATTACAATAAAACAAGAATAGTGACAAATCGGCAGCCGATCGCCCGATTTTAAAATTCAGGCAAAACAGGTTTCCGGCAATTGCTAATAAATCTCAATTGTCAGTTTTTTGGCACAAATGCCGATCGCACTCAACCCGAATATTGTATTGTAGGTAGTCTCCAAGCCAGGGAGACCCCATGGCGAGCTATTTGTCAAGTTCGGCAGCTTATACTTTAGCCATATCGAGACTCCAAAGCTTCACCAACGAACTTTTTCCCAGCCGATCTTAAAGTTGTGCGATCGCAACTAAAACTCATGCTCCACACATTCGCTTAATGTTCCTTAAAAATTTGCACAAAAGTACCGTCGGGCAACCAACTTGATATTTAAATTCTGTCGCTGGAAAATCAGAGACGGAGAATCAAGAGGAAGCAGAAGGAAATAATTGTATTTTACCCGACTTTTCTCCAACCTCCACTTCACTTTGAGGAAGTTTGTTTGGTTGCGATAATCTTTCGATCATTATTACTTCTCCTCCCCCTTGATTTTAGGCAATTCTCATTAGAAACTCTAAGATGTTGATTTGAGGAACCTCCGGGGGTGGGGTTTGGTTGGGCGATCGCACTGAGCTAAATTGGAATGACATTTGAGGAAAGTAAGCGACGGTTTCCATGTGCGGTTTCCCGAACTAGAGGTGGTAATTGTATACACGGCGGGACGATCGTACTTTCAGTACAATGTCAGTATTTCAACCTGTACACCTGTTGAGTCTGAGTCTCTGAGAGTGTAAAAGTCGCTCTCATCCTTTCGTTGTCGGGATTGGAGGTTTTTCAAGGGTGGGGCGGTGCGAGGGCCAGAAGCAGACAGTTAACTAAACGGCACAAGGAGACAGGGACAGATGGGATAAGCCCAGAAGCGAGAGAGTGAGAGAATTTTCATCATCATACCTTCATAAAATCACGACAACAGCACCAAGATCACCCAAAAGAATGATTGATTCAAAAAAAGTTGCGTGTTATATTTCAATATAATTCTATACAAAAATACTTTTACCTAAAAGGAGAACAAAAAATGGACACACCTACAGATCGCGAACAAGAACCTGTCGGGACAAGAGAACTCGAATCAATACCTGTATCTGAAAAAGTTTCTGCCCAAAAAGTTACTGAGGTTAATTTTGAAACGACTCCTTTAGAAACCCCCGCTTATACTCAGCAAAAAGTTAGCGTCGAGGAGGTGAAAATTAACGGCGACGATTTGGTTGCTAAAGTTAAAGAACTGATTCACGAAGGAAATATCCGCCGCATCATTATTAAAAATGAAGAGGGACGGATCTTAGTAGAAGTTCCTTTGACAGTGGGAGTAGTCGGTGGAGTAATCGGTGCGGCATTGTTTCCAGTCATTGCAGCAGTAGGAGCGATAGGTGCATTAGTCGCTCACATGACCATCATCATTGAAAGAACAGAATAAAAAAAATTTAGTTGTTAGTAAGGCTCCTGTCCGGTGAATATCCCGTAATCAAGCTTGTTGGTAGTGAGTACGACTATCCTCTGTTGATTGATGAGAAAAAACTTGTCTTTATTACTAAAAACTTAATTATGGCTATCTAACCGGACTTAAACACATTTCAAGCACAAACGGGCTTTATAAATATAGCACTCCTAAATGAGTCGTAATTTTTTTACGACTCATTTAGGAGTGCTATATGCTTGCACACTAAGCAGTATAAATAACTCATTTAGCCGATATTCTTTGTTGAAGTACGGCTAATCCTATCCCTTTGGGGCGTTGCTGAATCACTCTGAGGGTAGAGCCTGGTTAATACCTTAACGAGTTACATTGGATACAAATGAAGGAAAAACCAAAAGTTCTCTAAACTCCCTAAGCTAAAAGCTGTTAAGCATTTAAACTCATGAGCCAAACACCCAACGCTTACACCTGAATTTTGACACTAAATCAAAATAAGTGATTTAAATGCTCAACAGCTTAGCTCAAGTTTTCAAAGCAGAGCATCTCCTACAGACAAATATTTTTTGAATAGTTGTGCCCAAGATAATTATGAAACCTAACGAAGAAAATAGCTCTAGCCGTGAAATTCATCAAGAAGTTCACACCGATGCAACTAACGGTCACGTCAGTACAACGCGAACCACTACAAATGTTCCGAGTACAACGGGTAAGGCTTCTAAAGAAGCAGCTCATCACCAAGGTTATGTACAGGGTGAAATGGCCGAAAACCACCGCCAAGTTGGAGTCCAAGAAGTCCGCGATAACGAGAATGCTGGTCGCGGGTTACTGTTAGGGCTTCTTTTGGCTTCTTTGGTAGGCTTAGTTCTCGGCAGTGTATATTACTTCAATCGGGGTGAGGAGGCTCCTACTCCTACCGCTGCTCCTGTGATTGTTGTACCGAAAGCGAATCAGCCTTCAGCAACACCAGCTCCGACTCGGACTATAGAGAGAGAAAAAACGATCATTCAAAAGATTGTTCCGGTTCCGGTTCAACCATCTCCAGTTCAAAAGGCTACGCCGACTCCTCAACCAAGTCCCGCTCAACAGGCAACTCCGACTTCTCAACCAAGTCCGGCTCCCAATATCAATATTACAATTCCAAATTCACAGCAGCAAGATGCACCCGCTCAACAAGCAGCGCCGTCTCCATCTTCGCCGTCAAATAATACCAATACTACGGTTCCGAATTCGCAGACGGAGCCAGATTCCACTCGACCAACTCCAGCACCTGAGAGTTCAGCTACTCCATCTCCAACTCAAGATGATGGTGCTTCTGGAGCAGGTACCAGCGGTCAAACTAATACCGAAAGCCAGAGCGATTCTAATCCTAGAGATACGGCGGTACCTGATAGCAACTCCGGCGCAGAGGGTACGGCTGGTTCACCGCAATAGAAGTTGGATGTCGAATTAGTCCGCCTGGGGTTCAAACCCCAGACTCATAGCTAAAGTCCTTTAAAGCTGATATCTTGCACCATTGTCAGCAACAGGCTTTCCGGCCTGTTCCACAAAATATAAATTTTATTGTGGAACAGGCCGGAAAGCCTGTTCACAAAAGGCTGAGTGAGAATGGTGCAACATCTGAGTTAAAGAGGACTTTTTTTATAGTTTAAACTGAAATCTTGCACCATTATCTATCAGCCTGCTATAGGCGGAATCTCCTGCCCAACCCCTACTCCCCACAAGAAAACTCATTCTTTGTGAAACAGGCCCGAAAGCTTGTTAAGCGAGAATGGTGCAACATCTCAGACTAACCGGACATTGTGGCTGAACTCAAGAAACCTGGTTTCTGCAATGGAAAACGTTTTAAGATTGTGCCAACCTATCCTAAGAAACAGTTTGGTGAACTAATTTAACTTTCCCTAAAGCCGTCTTCCTGCTGTCAAAGAGTTTCATCACGCCGGAGGAGATGGTCTCGATGACATCGGGAGCGCAGTAAGAGAGAAACTCTTCCGAGGAAGTAGGATCTGCAAAAAACTCTTGAGCTTTCTTCAAAAAGTTTTCAGTTTCAGCAAAGCCGATAGATTTGATAATAAACGTAGAAACCGGGGAGTTTTTAATATCATAGCGCGATTCTTGATTGCGTCCTATTTCTAGCAGGTCTAACACTTCTCTTTGTAACTGACTTTCTAATGGGTAGGCGCTCTGTCTGTTGGGCAAGTAATCCTCCAAAACAGAAGTTTTAAATCCTGGTGTGCGTAATTCTCCCATCATAGTTGAAAGCGGAATATCGCGGCCCAAACGGTAGGAAAGAGCTTCTAAAATGGCGATAGTAATTAGCTTTACCCCCAGATAAAGTTTAGCAACTTCGATATTTTTGCGAGTTCGGGCAATCAGGTTAGCGTAGGTTTCATCGTCCGGCTCTTGCATAAATTGCTGGAAAACCAGTTCGGGTTTGAGGAAGTTCAAAAATCCTTCCATTTTTTGCAGAGACCTGCGATATCCGGCAACAGTATAGGAATTAACATTGGTCAATTCGTGGTTGGTTTCTGGCATCAAGTTCCAGGTATTGTCTAAGAAATTAGAGGAATTTCTAGAGGCAAAATTCTCGACATCCCGATTTGCTAACCTGACAGAACGCTTGACAATTTCTACGGTTTGAGCATCGCTCCATCCCAAGTTAAAATCACGGTTTGCACTTACCAAACGCTGGTGCAAAAGTTCGATCGCGCTCAAACCGCTGGGCGAAACGGGACGAAAAGGGATAGTAGCTTCGATGCAAGCTGTTATCTCAGCGATCGCACTAGCTGGCAAAAAAGGCTCCAAAGATTTGGCAGCAATAACGGCACTCAAAAATTCGTTTTGGCCGCCAAATGGAGAGAGAGTCTTGCCGGAAATAAACCCAAATACTGAGGCCACTAGCTGATACATGGCATCGTCGGGCAGTTCGGTTTCATCTCTAATAACTAGCTGATAGATGGCATCGTCGGGCCGTTCGGTTTCATCTCTAATAACTAACTGCGATCGCACCTCTTTGACAAAAGGACAAAGGGCGCTGCTAATATTGAAACTAACGCCCTGATCGACTTGCACGTACACGAGGTCGTGAAACAGCGCAGCCAGCACCTCGATCGGATCGACTGACCCCCCGACCTCAAAAATGTGTTCCGACGTGTGAAAGTAGCGCCAAGGCCCTCTCATCGTTTGAATGATTAGCTCAGCTATCTGCTCCAGCTTTGGAATATCTACTCGACCTCCCAATTGCTCGATCGAGCTTACCAAGCAATCCAAGCACCGTTTTTGTTCTGCCAAAAGCTCCATTTACACACCTCCAGTGCATTCCCTGATTGTCTTGCGCTTGATTGAATGGTATCAAAACGCGCTGCGATCGTGCCATAATTCGTCACTCAAAAATTTCAAATTTTATGGTGAAACAGGGAGAGGGGGCGAGGGAAAGAGAAAGAGGGAGAAAGAGCGAGGGAGAGGGAGGGAGAGGGAGAGCGGGAAATTAAATATTAAAAATTCGGCAGTTGTGGAGATTCGGGCAACTTGGGCGATCGGTATCATAAATTACAGTAAAAATGATAAAAAGTGGGTAAAAACTTGATGAATTTTTGAGGAAATTATGAGGGATTTTTGACAAAAGCTGTGGGTGGGTGTCCTTGACACCAGCATCAAACTGCGGTGGTATAAACACTGCGTCCTGCCTCAGAATAAGATTCCTAGACTTGCTGATAAACTTCTTGATATTCGCGCTGATACACTTGAGTTGATTAGCTTTTGGGCAGTTGGCCTAAAGTTTCCTCGATCGCCACTTTAACTGCTGCCTTGGTTTGCTGTCACCTCTCCCACTATAACAGTAACAGAACTTACACAACTGTCACCATTGCTCCTGGCACCATGCCGTACAAAATCCGACAATCAACAGGGGAACATCGGGGGCATTTCAGTGGCTCAATTAAATAATTGGACAACATCAATCGAGCTGAAATACCCCCTTAATCCCTTAGTCCCCCTCTGCTGGGACTTCGTATGTTTAGAAGCCATTTAAATCGCCGAATCAACTGTTAAATACCCAACTTTTTTCAGAAGTCGGCGATCGGGGGATTGTGTCTTTTGAGCCGTTGCTGACAAGCGAATTTCAAAGGTGGTACCCGCCACGTGATTTATCCGTGGAATCAATCCCAAATCGAAAATCGAAAATCCTCAAGAAAGAGCATTTATCCGTGGGGTCGCCTCTAAAATCTAAAATCTAAAATCGATTGACTTACTGCATCCGATCGATCGTCCGATACTGCACCGCCTCCGCCACATGATTCGTTTTCAAGCTTTCATCCCCCGACAAATCAGCAATAGTTCTAGCAACCTTCAAAATGCGATCGCTCGCCCTCGCCGAAAGCCCCAACTTCCGAATCGCCATCTCCAATAAATTCCGAGAAGCATCATCCAACTGACACCATCTATTAATGTGACTGCTTTGCATCTCCGCATTACAGCGCAAACTAGATTCCGACTGAAAACGGCGAGTAGCGAGCTCTCGCGCCCGCTGTACTCTCACCCGCACAGGTTCCGACTCCTCTCCCGTCGGCTGTCGCGTAATTTCCTCGGGTTTCAAACGATTAACCGCCACTTGCAAATCAATCCGATCCATCAAAGGCCCCGAAAGTTTTGCCCAATATTGCTCCCTCTTTTGCGGCGAACAAGTACACTGTTGAATCGAATCCCCGTAATAACCGCAAGCGCAAGGATTCGTACTCGCAACTAAAGTGAATTGAGCCGGAAACATCACCGATTGTCTAGTCCGAGAAATCGTCACATAACCATCTTCCAGCGGTTGTCGCAAAAACTCCAAAACATCTCTTTTAAACTCAGTTAATTCATCCAGAAAAAGAATGCCGCGATGTGCTAAAGAAATTTCACCCGGACGCGGAAAACTGCCGCCACCTACCAAAGAAGGCCCCGATGCCGAATGGTGAGGACTGCGAAAAGGTCGATCGCCCACCAAGCTTCCCTTATCCTTCAACAACCCAGCCACCGAATGAATTTGAGTTACATCCAAAGCTTCATCAAAAGTCAGCGGTGGCAAAATACCAGGCAAACGCCTCGCCAACATAGTCTTACCGCTCCCTGGCGGCCCCACAAAAATTAAATTGTGTCCCCCCGCCGCCGCAATTTCCAAAGCCCGCCGCGCGTGAATTTGCCCCTTTACATCCTTTAAATCTAAACCCGGAAACCGCGTTTTTGCTAACTCTTCTCGACCGTTTACTTCTACAGGCGAATAAACTTCAGGATTGTTCAAAAAATCAGTAACTGCAAAAATATTCTCAAAACCATAAACAGATATTCCGTGCACCAAAGCCGCTTCCTGCGCGTTACCAGCCGGTACAACTAATCCTGAAATACCCATTTTTTGAGCAGCAGCGGCGATCGGCAAAACCCCAGCCACAGGCCGCAAACTCCCATCTAAAGAAAGTTCCCCTAAAAACAAATAATCTCCCAAAAGTTCAGCGCTGACTTGTTCCGATGCTGCTAAAATGCCAATGGCGATCGGCAAATCAAAACTCGGCCCTTCCTTCCGCAAATCTGCCGGTGTCAAATTAATCACAATACTCCGCATCGGAAAAGCATATCCCGAATTTTTTAGCGTAGCCTTAACCCTTTCTTTAGCTTCTTGCACCGCAGAATCGGGCAATCCCACAACCACAATTTTCGGTAGCCCCCCTGACACATCAGCCTCAACACCCACCTTTACCGCGTCAATTCCAACGATCGATGCACTCCAAACCCTAGCAAGCATTTTTCTTTATCCTTAATTTGCCTGTCCTTGATTCATCATCTATTATGATTAACAATGACTAATGAATATCGGGAGAGGCAAGAAAAACTTTTCCTTGCCTCTTCTTTTTCTCCTCTTCCCTCTCTCCTGCTGAGTCTTCCCTCTTCCCACTTCCCCTTCCCACTTCCGCCTTCTGTCCTCTTCCGTCAAACTCCATCCGTTAAATCCGTTACATCCGTTACACAATCCGTTGCCGAACTTCGTTAATACCCATGACAACTCAAGAAACGCTTTTCAGCAAAATCATCCGCAAAGAGATTCCCGCAGACATCGTTTATGAAGACGACTTGGCCCTCGCCTTCAGAGATATCCATCCGCAAGCACCCGTCCACATCCTCGTCATTCCCAAACAGCCTATTGCCAAATTAGCCGATGCCGAGTCGGAAGATCATGCTCTCATGGGACACCTGCTGCTGACTGTCAAGCGGGTAGCAGACCAACTCGGACTTAGCAACGGCTATCGCGTCGTCATTAATAGCGGCAGCGACGGCGGCCAAACTGTAGACCACATGCACCTTCACATTCTCGGCGGTCGGCAGATGAAGTGGCCCCCAGGCTAAAGGCTAATTTTTACCCCGAACTTGCGGACTCATCCTCAGAAACCCGGTTGATTTCTATTGCCAAGCGCCTCAGAAACCGGGTTTCTTTTTTTGTCAATACACCCCGTTGATTGGAGATTATTGAGAATGCAGCCCGCACTAGAAACCCGGTTGTCAGTATTCTCCCGATAAAAATTTCCGCTCGCAGAATCCACCGGCTATATGTGAATAAATATTAAAAATCCTCTCCCCCAGACGAAATTAAGAGATATTTAAAATGAAAGAAAATCGACCTGAACTAAAGTAATTTGCTCAAACTGCTGAACCCATCTACAGCTAATAGATGCAGTTCTTCAGGTCGCTATATTTAACCTATTATGTGAGTAATATTGCTTTGTAAAAAACTACAAATATTTACCAGTAATCCAGTTTTTGTAAAAGTTTGTAAAATCTTTAAATTGTCAGCAGAAATCCCTTGGCAAACTTTAGTGAATGGTGTTACTAATATAAGCGTGGGGCATCCCCACAACGAACTTTGAAAATTCAATTAAGCCATCATAAACCAAATGACAACAACCGTACAGCGTCGCGAAAGCGGCAACGTTTGGGAACGCTTTTGTGAATGGGTCACAAGCACTGAAAACCGGATTTACATCGGTTGGTTCGGCGTCTTGATGATTCCTACCTTGCTGAGTGCCACCATCTGCTACATCATCGCCTTCATCGCTGCTCCTCCAGTGGACATCGACGGCATCCGCGAACCAGTTGCAGGTTCCTTGATGTACGGCAACAACATCATTACTGGTGCTGTTGTTCCTTCATCGAATGCGATCGGGCTTCACTTCTATCCCATCTGGGAAGCAGCTTCCCTCGATGAATGGTTGTACAACGGCGGCCCCTACCAATTGGTAGTATTTCACTTCCTGATTGGCATTTTCTGCTACATGGGTCGTGAATGGGAACTGTCTTACCGCTTAGGTATGCGTCCTTGGATCTGCGTCGCTTACTCTGCACCAGTTGCAGCAGCCACCGCAGTATTCTTGATCTACCCAATTGGACAAGGTTCGTTCTCTGACGGTATGCCCTTGGGTATCTCCGGCACATTCAACTTCATGATCGTGTTCCAAGCCGAGCACAACATCCTGATGCACCCCTTCCATATGTTGGGAGTTGCTGGTGTCTTCGGCGGTGCTCTGTTCTCCGCCATGCACGGTTCCTTGGTAACATCTTCTTTGGTTCGCGAAACAACCGAAACTGAATCTTTGAACTACGGTTACAAATTCGGTCAAGAAGAAGAAACCTACAACATCGTTGCAGCCCACGGCTACTTCGGTCGGTTAATCTTCCAATACGCGAGCTTTAACAACAGCCGTTCTTTGCACTTCTTGTTAGGTGCATGGCCAGTTGTCGGTATCTGGTTTACCTCTTTGGGTATCTCCACGATGGCGTTTAACTTGAACGGTTTCAACTTCAACCAATCGGTTATCGACTCGCAAGGTCGCGTCATCAACACTTGGGCTGATGTCATCAACCGCGCTAACTTGGGTATGGAAGTAATGCACGAGCGCAACGCTCACAACTTCCCCCTCGACTTGGCTGCTGGTGAAACAACTCCCGTAGCAATGGTTGCTCCTTCCATCAACGGCTAAATTTAGCTTTTGATTAACAAAAAGCGCTCCTAGAAATAGGGGCGCTTCTTGTTTTGGCAACTAGAATTTGAGAGATTTCCTTCTCTTGAATTCGTTAGATCCGTTAAATCCCATACACTGCGCCTTGGCGAACTTCCCGATCGATCTGATATATTGATTAAGAATTATTATTTTTGGCAATCCTCAAAGTGGCGATATTTAACAGGCACAAAGTTGAAAAACTCGTGGTTCATAAATCCAAAACATTAGCCTGGGCGATCGCATTTTTTAGCGGCATTTTGATGGCATTGACAACCGCACCAGTAAATGCTTGGCTATTGGCTTGGGTAGCATTAGCTCCCCTGTGGGTTTTGGTTGTCACTTATCAAAAGCCAAAAATAGAAGAACAAAAACAAAAATTTCTCTTTCTTCCTTCTTTCCTCAACATCCATCCGTTACATCCGTTACAGAATCCGTTGCCGAACTTCCTTCTTCCTTCACTCTGGGGAATTGGCTATCACGGATTAGCTTTATCTTGGATTATGGGAATTCACCCGATGACTTGGTTGGGAGTTCCTTGGTGGCCGAGTTTGGCGATCGCACTTTTTTGCTGGGCATTCATCACCCTCTGGGGAGCAGCATTAGTCGCCGTTTGGGCGTGGCTATTTGTAATTCTCAACTCCCTAACTTTACGCGGAAAAAATCCAAATCTTATTCTTAACTCCCCCCCTTTACAAGGGGGGGCAGGGGGGGGTAGCTCCGATCTTATTATTCTTAACTCCCCCCCTTTACAAGGGATGGCTGGGGGGGGTAGCTCTAAATTTTCAGCATTAACTCGCGTTTTAATTGGGACAGCTTTGTGGTGTGCCTTAGAAAGTATTTGGAGTACAGGTTCGCTGTGGTGGACATCACTATCTTACACGCAAAGCCCCCACAATTTAGCAATATTGCACCTCGACCAACTCTCCGGGCCCAGCGCAGTAACAGCCGCTATTGTAGCAGTAAATGGCTTAATTGCCGAAGCTTTTATAGAAGGAAGAAGGAAGAAGGAAGAAGGAAGAAGGAAGAATTGGATTGCTTATATTTTGCCTGTAAGTTTGTGCTTAATTTTGCATATTGCAGGCTGGATTTTGTACAACCGCCCTTTGAATCAAGAAGCTGAAACCGCTTTAAAAATTGGCATTATTCAAGGCAACATTCCTAACGAGATTAAGTTTGATTCAGGGGGTTGGCGGCGCGCTTTGGAAGGTTACACCACTGGATACAAACAGTTAGCAGACAGAAAAGTCGATGCTGTGTTAATTCCAGAGACAGCTTTGCCTTTTATCTGGACAAACGAGTATCAGCGTTCTACCCTTTCTTTTTACCAAGCTATTCTCGAACGCGGTGTGGTGGCTTGGGTTGGAGGATTCGGACAGCAAGAGAATAGTATCACTAACAGCTTATTGGCGATCGATCGCACTGGAGAAATTGTCGGTCGCTACGATAAACTAAAGCTCGTACCTTTAGGCGAATATATCCCTTTTTACGAAATCTTAGGCGGGATTATTAATCGTCTTTCTCCCTTAGATGCTCATTTAGTACCCGGTAATTCTAAACAATTGTTTGATACGCCGTTTGGCCGCGCCATTGTCGGAATTTGTTACGATTCAGCCTTTGCTGAAAATTTCCGATATCAGGCGGCGATGGGAGGCGAATTTATGATTACCGCTTCCAACAATGCCCATTACAAACCGCCGATGTTAGCTCAACATCACGCTTTAGATGTGATGCGGGCAATTGAGACGGATAGATGGGCAGTTATCGCAACTAATACAGGTTACTCTGCTTTTGTTAATCCTCACGGTGAGACAATTTGGAAGTCGGGAATTAATACTTATGAAGTCCGAGATGTTACTATTTATCGGCGGCGAACTCGGACTTTTTACGTGCGGTGGGGAGATTGGCTGACGCCTGTATTGTTAGTATGGGCTGGGTTAATGCTGTTTATTGTTAAAAAAAATTAATCCGAAGCTTTTAGATTTTAGATTTTATGTACCAATCTAAAATCTAAAATCTAAAATCTAAAATCGAATGACTCTACTTATCTTTCACGTGTTCGTGAACGCTAGGAGATAAAGAAATTAAATCGTCGATATTGCGCTGCATGGCAGCACAAATATTGTCCAAAGGCAAATCATTGGCATCGTGTCCAAAGGGATTTTCTATTTCAATGCCGATTTCTTCAATCCCGAACAAAGTAAAACTAATTAAAGCTACAACAGGGCCAGTTCCCCAACTCACATCGTTTACCATTTGAAAGGGCAGTGCCAAACAGTAAAGCAACAATAGTTGTTTTAGGTGAATCGCGTAAGCCAAAGGGATAGGGGTCTTCAAAATTCGCTCGCAGCCACCTAATACATCTATCATAGAGTTGATTAACTCCTTCATACCAGTTAACTGATAGACATCAACGCAATTGCCCTCGTACTGTTCGTGCAAGTAATCCTCAATCCAAAAGGCAATCTCTAGGGGCGGATTGTTCATCGACTTGAGCTTTTGGTACTGCGATGGGGACATCAAATGCTCCAATTCTGAATTTACTAATTCTTGGCGCAAGTGCAGTTTCAGGGCTACCGCAAAGGCAGGTAAGAGGCGCAGGACTGACTTTTTGATTACGATATCCTGCGGGTCTTTTTCCTCGATTGCTACCCAGATTTGGCGCGCCAAATTGCGGACGTTGTTGACTAACGTTCCCCACATTTTTCGACCTTCCCAAAATCTTTCGTAGGCTGTATTTGTCCTAAAAACTAACAGTAGACCCAGGACAATACTGGGTACAATACTCGACAAAATTGGTAAGGAAACCGGCCACTTTAAAAAGTGCAGCAGGGAAATCAGAACTCCAAAGCCCCCACACAGCAAAACGCGGGGCAAAATTGAGGGAATGACAGACCCCCGAACCTGTAATGCAATTTTAAACCAAGGTGGTCGATCGACACTCATGCAAGTCTCCTCATTAAATTAAATTAGCCCCGTCCTAGCACGGGCGGCACAACTGCCTGCTACACTTATTTCTTCGGCCCCACCAGTCGATTTGAGATTCGAGATTTTAGATTGACTCCACAGATAAATCTGAGGTGTTTGAACTTTGGTCTAAAATTTTTTGGTCTCCACGACTGCTGTCAGGGGCTTGTATCCCTATTTGGGCGCGGTGAGAGCTTCCGAAAAAAGCTTTCCTACAAACAACCTTTGGATTTTACCCAAAAAACTCATCAATCTAAAATCTAAAATCTAAAATTGATGGACGGATGCACTTAATTAGGTAAGATTAACTATGTATATTTAAACCTCAGCTTCCGTGCAAGAGCGACCGACATCTGTGCCCCCTCATTTTCACCGATTGCCAAACCAACGGTGGCAAATTTATTCCCCTCAAACGCAGCAAGCCGAACAGTTTGCCACTGAAATCGGTTTGTCGCCCTTGCTGGCACAGGTACTGATTAACCGGGGAATCGATTCGCTTAAAGAAGTGCAAGGGTTTATCGAACCGGAATCTCTGGTTTTGGCCCCACCAAAAGATGAGTTTCCCGATTTGGCTGCGAGTGTCAAACTTTTGCGGGAGGCGATTTCGGGAGGGCAAAAAATTGCCATTTGCGGCGACTACGATGCTGACGGGATGACGAGCACGGCTTTGTTGCTGCGAGCTCTGAGGGCTCTGGGCGCGAATGTGGATTATGCTATTCCCAGCCGGATGCGAGAAGGTTATGGGATTAACGATCGCATTGTAGAAGAATTTTACTCGGAAGGTGTCGCTCTCATTCTCACCGTTGACAACGGAATTGCAGCCTACGGCCCGGTTGCTAGAGCACGAGAACTCGGTGTCAAAGTTATTATTACAGACCACCACGATTTGCCGCCAAAACTGCCGCCTGCTGATGCTATTCTCAACCCGAAATTAATCGCAGAATCTTCACCTTATCGCGGTTTGGCTGGCGTAGGCGTTGCTTATGTTTTGGCTATTACTTTGGCTCAGGATATGAAAAAAGTTGGGGGGTTGGTGAATCCCTTGCTGGAGTTATTTACGTTGGGAACTATTGCGGATTTAGCGCCTTTGACTGGCGTTAATCGGCGCTGGGTGAAGCGGGGTTTGCGGCTGTTGCCTCACTCGCAATTGGCGGGTATTCAGGCTTTGATTCAGGTGGCTGGAGTGCAGCCGGGAAGTGCGGAAAGTTTACCTCTTCTGAATTCAAAAAGCCAAGCTAGCAATACGTTAAAGCCTGAAGATATTGGTTTTAGGCTTGGTCCCCGGATTAATGCTGTGGGGCGGCTGGCTGACCCTCAAATTGTGATAGAGTTGCTGACTACGGACGATCGCGAATTGGCTCTCAAAAACGCGATGCAGTGCGAACAAATCAATCAGCGCAGGCAGGAGTTGTGCCAGGAAATTGAGCAGGAAGCAATTGCTTGGTGCGAGAAAAGTGATCTCGATTTGCAGCAAGAACGAGTTTTAGTTGTCGTGCAACCCGGTTGGCATCACGGGGTGATCGGGATTGTGGCTTCTCGGTTAGTGGAACGCTACGGCGTACCTGTGTTTATTGGCACTTTTGAGGATGAGGCTGGCGAAAACGAGGCTGTAGGGGCGGTTGCCCATAAAATTATCAGGGGTTCGGCGAGGGGAATTCCTGAGTTTAATGTATTTGACGGGCTGAATTTTTGCGCGGATTTATTAACTAAATTTGGCGGACACAAAGCGGCGGGCGGTTTTTCGATGCCGGCTGATAATCTCGAAGAATTCCGCAATCAACTGTCAATTTTTGCCAATCAATGTTTGCAGCCGGAACACCTAAAACCGCTGGTTTCAGTTGACGTGCAGGCAGATTTGGCAGAGATTAATCTTGACCTTTACCGACAAATTGATGCTCTGGAACCTTGCGGGATTGAAAATAAGGCTCCTGTATTTTGGACGCCTAATGTTTGCATAACTGAACAGAAAATTGTTGGTAAAGGAGGTCATGTTAAACTAACTGCAACTCAAGATGGAAATGTATCGGCTAGTGTGAAGGCGATTGCTTGGCGTTGGGGCGAATATTTTCCTTTGCCTCGGCGGGTTGATATTGCTTACCGATTGCGGGAAAATAGTTTTAATGGCAAGATGTCGGTTGAATTAGAATTGTTGGGCGTTCGGCTACCGGCAAATGCTGCTACTTCCAGGCCACCGAAGTTCGGAAAAGTGGAGTTTGATTATTGCGATCGCACTTATTCTTGCAGTCTATCTCCTGCAGGCTCGATCGAGGAATTGAGAATTCGCAACTCTCAAGGGCAAGTTTTGGCTGTTGCACCCGGACAAAACATCGGTTTGTTAGGTAACTCCCGCAAAGATGCTAGAGAAGTCGATGTATCTCTACCTTTTTTTGAGAATTTGATTCAAACTGCTAAACACGCCCTCGGTATTTGATAACAAAGCAGGTGCAGCAGGGAAAATTGGCGATCGAGCCTTGTGAATTTTGCATAATTTAAAACTCAAAACTCCCAACTCTCGATCGCCCCGGAGCGTGCTATAATTACAGGTCGCCGCCTTTAGCAGCCAAGAGAAAAATCACGATCGGGCCAGAAAGCACGACGGCTGCGAGTAAAGCTACCTGAACAATGAGTTGGTAGTCTACACCAGCCATACCACTGAAAAGATCGGTTATAAAGTCCATTTGTCCTCCTGACTGTAGTGATTAAGTCTAGATTGTTGAATTAGAAAATCCGCTTCTGATTTTACCGGGCGATCGACCATATTTTTTAAGGAACTTTACAAAATTCAACAAAATGTAAACTACGATCGACCTCTCAGTCACAGGAAACTAGGGACTTGATGCCCCTTCCCGGAAACTCCCCCCAATCTCAAATCTCAAATCTCAAATCGAACCCCCTTTCGGGATATCCGTCTCCGGCGGGCGCTGGCAATTGATATACTTTAAGAGCCCCAATTTCCTAAAGTTTGGCATTTTCCACATAATGCTCCGAATCTAAAATCTAAAATCTAAAATCTAAAATCTAAAATCAAACTATGGCTACTTGGCGTTGCGTAAAGCAGTGCGGTGCTTGTTGTTACCTCGACCCAACAGAGCGCCCAGACTTAGACGAGTATTTATCTGAAGACGAATTAGCGGTCTATTTGAGCTTAGTCGGAGATGACGGTTGGTGTATAAATTTTGACAAAACTACCAGAGAATGCGGGATTTACGCCGATCGACCGCGCTTTTGTCGGGTAGACTCAGAGGTGTTTCAGGAAATGTACGGCGTTGAGCCGACTGAATTGAACGATTTCGCGATCGAGTGCTGCTTGGAACACATTGAAGATCTTTATGGCGATCGATCTTTGGAAATGATCCGCTTTAACTCTGAAGTCGGAATCCTCGCCTTACCTGACGGTGTTGCATAATTGCGGGATGATTTTGATTGTTTTGGGGGATGGGCCCCTGATCGCGAAGGCGTGTATTTTCACAGCAGGCGGGACACCCCACAACCATCCTCCTCAAATTGTGCAACGCCTACCTGACAACTAACAATCTCCCGGTTTCTCACCGGGAGAGTGTCAAAATAAACAAATCAAGGAAATATCGCGCAGTTGAGTTGAGCTATGAGTAATCGAGAGGGTTTTACAGGGGGATTTATTGCCGGAGCTGCCGTTGGCGGCTTGGTGGGTGCAGTTTTGGGCGCGGTGCTGTCGCGGCGCGCTGCTGAAGCTTTGCTGAGTGAACCTTCAGACGCAAAAACCAGAAAAATCCGCCAGAGGAAAGCCAGCCAACTCGAAGCCGACGGGATGGAGGTAGCAAGGCTGAGTTTAGAAGATAAAATTGCCCAGCTAAATCAGGCAATAGATGACGTGCGGCTGCAACTCGGAGACGTAAACGGCAACACGCCGGCTCCGGGCAGCGAGGGATCGATCGCTCAAGACTCCTAACTCCATTTAAGATTTTAGATTAGTCGGGCACATCAATGCGGGCTACTCACATCTTTCACCATTCTCGCTTCACAGACCTTTCGAGTCTGTGAAGCAAACAGTGATTTTTATTGTGGGCAGTTGCTCTTCTAGCCCGCCCGCAAACAGCGTGATGCTCCCCCTCTCCCCCACCTATGCTAAACTTTAAGTTAAAGTGTCTGTAAACTTTACTCAAACTTCAACGAGAATATATGAGTTATTCCATAGGCCTTTTGGCAACCACGCTGTCCACATTTCTGCAAATCTATGTAGCCCTAATGATTTGTCGCGTGCTATTAAGCTGGTTCCCGAATATCAATTGGTACGACCCCCCCTTTTCAATTTTGAGTCAGTTAACAGACCCTTACCTGAATCTATTCCGATCGATTATCCCCCCCTTGGGAGGGATTGACTTTTCGCCACTGATTGCGTTTTTTGTACTTCAGTTCGGCTCGGAATTCTTGATCGGTCTTTTGACCAGCTTGCAAACATCCTTGTAGTTTGAAAAGCTTAAGTTTTTAAGCATCGAGCGTAAATTGTTTGGCAGACCTAGCAGCCGGCAACTAAATTTTAGATTTGAGATTTTTAGATGGACTCCCCGGTTGAAAAGCTGGGGAGTTCATCGTACATCAGAAATGAGAAATTGCCAGCCACTCAACAATCTCAAATCGAAAATCTCAAATCTAAAACAGCATCCCACTTTCACGGGCAGCCCACCCTAAATCTCAAAGAGTTTCCTTAACGGCGAACCACGCCAGTAAAACCTGTAGCTTTAAATTGCTTGAGCTTCAAAGGTGTTCTCTGATTGGAGGCAACCGAAATTCTGAGCTGAAAATCGCTAACTCCGGGAGGAACTTCTTCTATAGAACCCAACCGAGTCCGGTTTTGCATCACCGGATTGTCGTCAGCATCATAAATGCGGCCGAAAATATCAGCATTGACAACTGGTTTGCCCGTGCTATTTTCAGCTTTCCCAGTAATCAAAAAGCAGGTAGCTTCCATAGAACTGCCACTGGTGACTGTTCCTTCTCCCATTTCGGCAGGACATTCGCGATAAGAAAGGTCGGAAAGTTTAATCTGCGTCAAAGCCCAAGCAGGTGGAGTGTATACCAAACTAAAAATTCCGATTAGGCAAGTAGCAAAAAAAAGGCTGATAGCTCGAAATTTCATAAATGGCGGGGAAAGTATATTTTAATTCTCAGCTTAGCGCGAATTTAGCCTCAAATTCTTACTTATAGGAATTCTGAAAACTACAGCTACTTTTTGAAGAAATGGCATTAGTCTAGACCTAAATGCTGTCGCAAGGCTTGGCGCATCACATCGACTGGGACGGATTCTTTATCCAGCCAAATTTTTAAGGCGGCTGCTCCTTGTTGAACTAGCATTTCGAGTCCGTCAATAGCTCGCGCTCCCCGAATCTTCGCATCTTTGAGAAATTGCGTAGGATTAGGGGTGTAAATTAAATCATAGACGATCGCACCTGCTGAAATTCGATCGATCTCACCATCCGCAACAGGCG
The DNA here is from genome assembly GCF_036700365.1 of Microcoleus sp. w2-18bC1. Taxonomy (NCBI): domain Bacteria; kingdom Bacillati; phylum Cyanobacteriota; class Cyanophyceae; order Oscillatoriales; family Microcoleaceae; genus Microcoleus; species Microcoleus sp. w2-18bC1. The sequence goes on along the minus strand of NZ_JAUBOS010000005.1, from coordinate 77,662 downwards.
ACTTTTCCCCCTGCGGATACATCCCCACAGGCGTCGTGTTCACCAGCAAATCTGCCTGCGAGATTAAACTTGACAAATTATCCCAAGTATGCACCTGCAAATTCTGCACGGGCATCGGAGAATTGAGCCAACTCTGCTGAAATTCCGCTAAATTTTGTTCGCTGCGGCCGACAACGTGAATCTCTGCACATCCCAATTGAGCGCATCCAGCCACAACAGCTCTCGCCGCCCCGCCATTCCCCAAAATTACTGCTACTTTCTGAGTCCAATCGGAACCCCCCCTAGCCCCCCCTTGGTAAGGGGGGGGACCGGATTTAACAGCCATATTGCCGCTTTCTAAGCCAGAGGTAGCGTCTTTAGCCCCCCCTTGGTAAGGGGGGGTTGGGGGGGTTTGCAGGGGCGCGAGAAAGCCTTCAACGTCAGTATTTGTGCCACACCAACCTTTGTCAGTTAGGTATACGGTATTGACTGCGCCGATCGCTCGGGCGATCGGGGAAACTTCCGACAGCAGTGGTAAGATTGCTTGTTTGTGCGGAATCGTGATGCTAAATCCCCGAACGCCGATCGCCGCAAATCCTGCAAGAGCAGCTTTTAAATCCCCTGGTTTTACCGGAAACGGCAAGTAAACAAAATCGACTCCCAATTGGGAAATAGCAGCATTGTGCATCGCCGGCGACAGAGAATGTTCGACGGGATGACCAATTACTCCTAACAGTTTAGTAGTGCCTTTAATCATTTTTGTTAGTTGAGAGTGGACTGTTGACTGTTAACGGTTGACTGTTGAGTTTTGTTAGTTTTCATACCAGATTTTGCTACAGTTGGGTCCTTATTCTTTAGTCGGCTAGGAGTGAACTTCGTTAATTCAGAAGCGATTTTCCTCGCCGAGTGACTGTCAACCGTCAACTGTCAACTGTCAACCGTCAACCGTCAACTGTCAACTGTCAACTCTCAACTGTTTGCCGAAACTCTTTGGCATCAGCCAAAATCGGATTGACATCAAACCAATAATCCTCGCCGTAACGGTATTCAAACACCCAGAGACTCCGCAGCAATATTTGGTATTTAGTTTCCCCGTTCACAGTTTTGGTAGCGGATACTTGGCGCAGCAATTTCCACTCATCAGGTTCGATCGCCAAAGTAAGCTGGTGGCGGCGCTGGATGATCACATTTTCCAAAGTTTCCCGCGACAGAGGAGGGTCTTGTTTCTGCAGACAGCTATACAGCAGTTGCAGCAAATTGCGGACATGACCTCCGCTGACTCGACACAGGCGATCGAGCGTTTCCGCAGAGTCGAAAACTTTGCCTACCAAAGCATAGCGCTGCGAAGGATGCACCGTCGGAAAAGCCCGCGCCAGAACCATCTGCCGCAGCAATTCCACACCCTCAGAGCACTCAGAACCGTCGCTCAACTGCACCGGCACCATCGGCAAAACCTTCGGATCTACCCCAAATCGATTCGTCAACTGGCCCAAATCGTTAGAGAAAATCAGCACCAAAGGAATTGTATACACGACGTGGCAATTTAGTCTTGCCAACTGTTCGCCGCGATCGACAAACAAGTATTCCGGCTGCAGCCGCCCCGTTGGTTTCGCGCACAGGTGTATGCGATCGAGATTGTCGATAATTACTACAAGTCCTTGTTTCCCTTGGCGTTTGAGTTCTTGATTAGCCGGCTCTAGCAACTCCTTATTAAGCGCATCTAAAATTACGTTAGTTCGCGGCTCCAAATATTGCCTCAACTCCGATCGCAGATTCGGAGCATCTTTCGCCTTAGCAGTAATTTTGCCAATTCCCAACGCCAGAGAAAATTCTCCCTCCGTGCTGGCATTTATTTCCCCAAAACCCGGAACATTAGCTTCCGCGCTCAAGTCTATTTGAGTTTGAAAAACATCAGCAATCCCTTTGAGCAAAGCTTTAAAACCCGTCGGTTGCAGCTTAATTTTCATTTTCTCGATGCTTTCGCTCACCTGACGAGCAACGCTCAACAAAATGTCAGTGATATCTACATCTGCCATGTCTAAGTCTTTACTCGACTCAAAATAAACAACATGAAATCCTTGTTGCTGCAATTGAGCTTGCAGCCGCAGCAATTCTGTTGATTTACCAGAGCCGATGTGACCGGTGAATAATTGACAGGTAGGTGCATCGGGGGACAGACGGCTGATGGTGCGCTCCAATTGTTCTACGATTGTGCCGCCCCGCACTGAAGAGAAATCGATATAGTATTGTCGGTCTTGTTGATTTGCTACTGCCAGGGTGTAGCTGGGATTGCAGGCGCTATAAAATTTCTGTAAATTTAGTTCCATACCCTGTTCCATCTTTCACAACATTATGCCCTAATAGCTTATTCGTTTTGCTATGGTAATAATCAGCACAAGTGGCCTGTTTATTCTGCTGTTTTATTTTGCGGTCAATATCTTAATTTAGCTCATAAAATTTGAGATTTTAAATTTGAGATTGTAGATTTTAGATGGTAATGACTCATCACTATCGGGGTGGGGTTCTTCCCTCCCTGGCTATTCTTTTTTTAAACTTTTATCATCATACGCACTCACCAATTATACCTAATTTTTGCCGACACAGAATGAAGGGAAATCACTAATACCCGATAACTAGGCAATCGCTCTGTCTGTGCCGCAATTTTGTATATTGAAATCAACGACGAAGAGTGGGTGGTAATTTTCTCCTGTTAAAGTGGCTATTTGAGTACGGTTAACCGAATATATAAAGGGCGGGAACTTGCACCCGCCCCTATGCGGTTATCAAGTCAAGATAAACTCAAATCGGAAACCTCAAATTTAATTGCTTCAGCCAATCCCATGGCAGATTTCACACTCTTGGTGGCACTGATTCGGCAGATTGGATATTGCCCCAAAACGGATGTTAGAATCGTACCAGTTTAATGAAACTAAGACTTCCCCACGCTTTCTTCAGAAACCAGGTTTCTTCCTATATTTCTCCTTACTAAATCTCTTATTTTAGTAGAAAATGGCTTTCTTAGCACACTCTCTCTTCCCTAACCCTGAGATTTTTGCGTCCTCTGCGGTCATTTAAAAAAAATTTTATCCCAACTAAAATAAAACTTTTATATCCTCTTTATCTGCGGTTAAAAATCCCCCAATTATACAAAAAAAAGGCTGGCAATTACACCAGCCCTTCAATTAATTTGAGATGTAAAATTAATGTTAATTAAACATCTCAAACCTCAAATCAATCTAGCTTCTGTCAGTAGCAGCTACTGGCTCAAAGCTTGGAACCACCAACTCATCATTCTGCTTGGTGAGTTGATTGTACAGCCTTTCAGTATTCGGGAAATTCGCAGCAGGCAGAGTCGGGAAGCGACGGTAAGGAACAGTATCCTCGCCAAACGCCTCGGCATATTCAACGCTGTTCAACATGGCGTTGATAAAGCCCTTAATCCCTTTACTTGCCAAGATTTGGTTGTACGTCCGAATCTCCGCTTGATTGCGGGGAGCGCGGCCCAAGAAGTGCTTAGTTCCCAACTCAATCACCTTAGTATTTGGATAAGGTGCATAGAATTGTTTGACGTACAGCGACGAGCAGCCCAAAGCTTCAATGAACTCCTTGAGATTGATTTCATTGTTGCCCAGTTTGCTTTCCAGCGCCGTGAATTCATTCTTCACAACGTAGGGATTCAAGTCGCGTTCAAAAACTTGACGATAAGCAGCTTGAATTAAAGTTTTCAAAGCTACTTTGTCCGAAGTAGTCGTCAGCTTGAACACCTTAGTTTGTTCGCGCCGCTTGCTGACACCTTGAGCGAGGCTATTTTGTAACTCGAATTCGCCGCGATCGAGCGCAGTGCCGAGTTCGATAAACCGAGGAGTTTCGGGCGTCTTAGCTTGGACATTTTGCTCAGCGACGGAACCCGATCGCATCGTCCGCATCGACAAACCACCCGGAGTTACATAGCGCTCGTAGGGCACTGTATCTTCCCCAAAAGCTTCGTTGTACTCCGTGCTGTCCAGGATGCTATCGACCAGCGCGTAGAAACCCTTCTTGGCGCAAATGTCAAAGTAAGCGTTCATTTCCTGACGGCCGTAGGTAGGGCGTCCCAGGAGTCGGCGGTGAATGTACTCGATCGCCTTACAAACGTAGAGCTTGCTCCAGTACATATTGCGGAACACGTCCGACTTCGCCAACATCCGAATAAACTCGCGCATCGGAATCTCGCCGTTTTCCAGCTTAATTTCCGCCACCTTTTGGCGCTGGCCGTCGAACACATCGCGACCAAACACTTGCAGGTAAGCAGCCCGAATCACCGCTTGGGTTGAACTTTCGGTATATTTGACACTGGAAGCATTGCTGTAGCTGCTAGAGACACCGCGGGCAGTTTTCTTGGAAGCAACATAGCTGCTCGGTAACTGGTCTAATTTAAAGACCTTGGGGCCCAGAGAGCCAGGAGCAGCACCGCGAGCCGCCGGATTGCTCAACTGATTGTCAATCCCCGCACCTTGACGGATCAGGATACGGCGAGTGTCTTTGCCGAAGGGAGCCGGACGGCTCTTGGGGTTGCGAGTTTCTTTCGGGAAAATCGCGCCAAACTGAATTTCTAAGGGGTCATTGCCAACACCGTAAACGTGCTGGTCTGGCAGAGGCTGGTTGTAGCCAGCAAACAAGGTGATGAACTGAGGAACCTTGCGGAACGGAGCGCTGAAATTGAACAAATCAATTTGCGGGCCCCAGTTGCGACACTCCTGAGCTTCTTGGCCCAAACCGCGCAGGTAAGGCACTGTTTCTTCGCCGAAGTAATCGGAATACTCCTGGGAATAAACCATCGCGTCTACGAGGGCTGGCAGGCCGCCTTTGCTGACGATCGCAAAATACTTGCTAAATTCCTCCCGCGAGCTCAAACCGCGACCTAGGAAGTGACGAGCGGCAAGTTCTACAGCGCGGCTGTTGACAAACGGCTCGTAGAATTGCTGACGGTACAGAGGAGATTTGCCAAGGCGGCGAATAAACTCTTTCATCGAGATTTCGCCATTTTTGACCTTGGATTCCAAGTCAGAAATGCTTTGGCTGTAGGCGCGGGTAATATCGCGCTCGAATACTTGGCGGTAAGCTGCTTTGACTACTTCTATCTTTTCTGCCGAAGACAGACCGGTTTTCATGACGAATTTCGATCGGCGCTCGGCTGCGTTGAAGTAGATTTGAGGCAGTTGCAAGCCTTGCTGGTCGTTGCTTTCGCGCTGCCGCACCTTGTCTGAAGGTGTGGGAGCTTTGAATTCGGTAATTGCTACGTCGAAATACTGTCCGACGATCGCACTTGCCTCTGCATTGTTTCTGAAATATCCCAAAGATGCTGCCTTCATTTCCTGCATTGCCACAATTGTGGCCGCCGAAGAGCAAGCATTTTCGATGATTTCTCGCAATCCGCGCACGTTCACCGAAATAATATTCGGGTCGCCAGCGACAATTGCGTAGGTGATGTAGCGCAAAAACCAGCTCAAGTCGCGCAGAGATTTGGTCATGTTGCCCGGGCCGTAGCGCGAGACATTGATCGGCTGAAATCCTGCTGGGATTGGGCCGCTGTAGCCACCACCGTTGCCAGAAAATAGATTTCCTAGCCCCAAGAATCCGCCGCCGCCACCGCCGTTGCCGCCAGCGCGGCTTTCTACGTAGGTGACATTTCCCAGTTTCATGCCTTCAGAGACATTCGCCGAGCCGCCGCGAGCCGCCCCTGCTACAGCCATCGCAGGTTCTTGTGGTCTTTCCAAAAATGCCAGCGGGGAACCGCCGGTAAAAATCCGGTTGGCTGCGCGGGATACTATCAGTTCCGAGTTTTGGGTCAGCGTCGCAGAGATATCGATCCGAAGAGCCCCGGAACTGAAATAACTTGCCAGTTCGCTGAGTTCGCCCCGCTGTAGAAAGCGGTCTTGCTGTTCTGCTTGCGAAATAGTTGCGACCGGTACAGTTTGATATAGTTGCGGACGCGCAACCGAGCTTCCACCACTTGCCTTTACAGTCATTAGACTCCTTAGCTCCCTATCCAAATAGTTGCAGCATTTAACCAGACTAACCTTGCCTTCTGATGCAGGTCAAAGTAGGTATTTTTGCTTTGTTTACTTTTTGCCTTTACCTGTCACGAGGTTCGGGCGCGCTTACTTTCTTAGATTAAAATGTTTTGGTTTCATCTTTCTGCCTGCGGGGAAATGTCCGATCCGAAGGCAGGCACGGGGTACTCCCTCCGCTGCGATCCGCCGGTATACCCGTGGAAAAAAAGACTCGGCAGGAGAGTTGCCTTTGGGCGATTGCAGCCAGTGCCTTGAATTAAAGGAAAAGAAAATCAAAAATTTTCTTCTGCCTGTTTCGGGGCTTTTGACTTTCTGCGGAAAGACGCCTCCGCTTTACCCGACAGTTCAGCGGTGGGCTATTGACAGTCCTTGTTTGTTAAAAAGCCTGTCGAGATTTATTGTATAGATTTAAGAGAGCTTATATGAGAAAAAATGATAAGTTTTATTACGCAGAAGCAGTCAGGGCTTGGCTACCAGGGGTTAGTCGATCGCCCGATCCCTCTGTTTCAGGCTTGCCAAACTATCGCGCAGCGACACTTTTGTGGCGAGTAACGCAGCAAAAGAAGTGCTTGGCGTAGCCGTGTTACCCCGTAGCTACTGACAACCAATCTCAAAACCCACGCACTATTACCTCACTTATGGATACTACGCCTGATATCAGTGCTGCCGTGCGGCGGCTTTACGATACTTTCCCTTTCCCGCCCGATCCTTTGTCAGATGAACCGCCCCCTGGGTACAACTGGCGCTGGAGTTGGCCTGATGCTTACAATTTTTGCACCGGTCAAAAGCCGCCAAAACTCGATATTCGGATTTTAGATGCTGGCTGCGGCACTGGTTCGAGCACCGATTATCTGATTCACCTCAATCCCGAAGCTTCGGTGACGGCGATCGACCTGAGTGAAGGTGCTTTGAAGGTAGCACAAGAACGCTGTCGCCGATCGGGAGCGCGCGAAGCTGATTTCCGCCACCTCAGCCTGTACGATGCCGCCGAGTTAGAGGGCGAGTTTGATTTGATCAACTGCGTGGGCGTGCTGCACCACTTACCCGATCCGATCCGGGGCATTCAAGCGCTGGCGGCGAAGTTGGCGGTGGGCGGTTTGATGCACATTTTTGTGTATGCTGAGCTCGGACGCTGGGAAATTCAACTGATGCAAAGGGCGATCGCGCTTCTCCAAGGCCCGCAAAAAGGTGACTATCCCGATGGTGTGAAAGTCGGTCGTCAAATCTTTGCTTCATTACCAGAAAATAACCGTCTTGTCAAGTACGAAAAACAGCGTTGGGCAGGAGAAAATCAGCGGGACGAATGTTTTGCTGATATGTACGTTCACCCGCAGGAAATTGACTACAATATCGAGACTTTGTTCGAGTTAATTGACGCTTCGGGATTGGAATTTATTGGTTTCTCAAATCCGGGATATTGGCAGTTAGAAAGACTTTTGGGGAAAGCGCCGGAATTGATAGAAAGAGCTCATGGTTTGACGGAACGGGAGCTTTATCGATTAATTGAATTGTTGGATACGGAAATCACTCATTACGAGTTTTTCTTGGGCAAAAAGCCTGTTAATAAAATTGATTGGTCGGACGATAAGGCACTTTTGGCGGCAATTCCAGAGTTGAGTGGTTGTATGCACGGTTGGCCTAGTCAACAAGTGTTTGATTGCAACTACCAATTGCTCAATTTGTCAAGTGCGGAATTTGAGTTTTTGCAAGGTTGTGTACCCCCCCCAGCCCCCCCTTATCAAGGGGGGGAGAAAGAGGGAAGCCCGTCTGGGCAAGGTAAAGGTGGGAAGAGTGTTGGGGAGATTTTGGGGAATGTGGAGATTGGATTGGATGAAGTGCGATCGATCTTATCAAAACAGCTAATTTTGCTAACACCGAAATTATAGGGCTTTTTGATTATTTGAACGAACCGCGAAGACGCGAAGAGCGCGAAGCAAGAACTGCATCTCTTTCTTTCTCTTCCTTCGCGTCCTTCGTGCCTTCGCGGTTCATTTAATCTTACTCCTAAAATCCCAAATGGATTGACACAGGCCCCCGTCTGCGGCTACGCTTTGAAGTTAGAGGTTGCTTTGCTTGTAGAGGAAGTAGCCGGCGTCGCCCAAAAATCTAGTTGCACTGCCCAAAGCTGCTGGTAACAGCAATGGACAGCTAACCGCCAAACTGATCAAAGCAGTCTGGAGGCTAACGGAGTATCTTAACATCCTCTGTAGCCGCCCTGCTATGCGTTGAAAAGCGGGGCGGCTGGGTTTTTGGGTTTTTCTAGAAAACCCAAAACCAGGAGAACATAATTATGTCACAGGAATTCTTGCCTGACGACAACAAATTCGATCGGCCAAATGACGACTCAGCAGCAGAATCGGAACAGGATGTGGTGTGTGTAACGGTGACAGGTTCGCCCAAGGGTGTCAGGGAAACCATACTCACTTTGTACCGCCTGGGATTTGCCCAAGTTGGCGATTGGAGTCCCGTACAACGTGCAGCTAATCCGAACCAAGTGATGAGTGTGCTGATTCGCCGTCGGAAGCGCAAAGCGTAGGTGTTTGCTCGTTCCCAGGCTAAGGCCTGGGAACCAGTTAAGAAGACCAACAAATATCAGGCACGTTACTTTACTAAATCAGGATAAGAGCATATCCTGATTTAGAGGCTGAAACATCTATAAATCAAGCTAGGCGGAGAAAACTCACATTTCCCCGCCTAAGCCCTGTAACCCTTACAAATCAAGAAACAGTAATTTCCTGATTAAAAGCGTGAAACCTCTAAAACGACGTGTTTGTAGACGGGATTATGATTCGGTGTCTTCTATAGCTGGGTTAGGGTTAGAAGCTGTCTTTTTAGCAGCTTCAATAGCGGGATTAGGCTCAGAAGCTGTCTTTTTAGCAGCTTCAATAGCGGGATTAGGTTCAGAAGCTGTCTTTTTAGCAGCTTCAATAGCGGGATTAGGTTTATCTTCTGAGTTTTCCATAGAATGATGAGATTGAAGTTTTTAAACAACTAAAAACTATAATGGCACAATATTCTAAAAAAAACACTAAAGTTTTAGGTTAGATTATGCCCTGTCATCCAAGTCTCATAGGATAAGCAATTTTATTTTTTATAAAGGATTCACATTTAATTTTGGTATAGGTAATTTAGATGTTAAATAACGGTTTTTCAATAATTTAGAGTCTCCTACTAATTGATGTAATAATTTATTATAGTGATTATCTATATTTTCGACATCTACATTTTTTTCTAGAATTGAATCGTCTCCCGTTGATATTGTCAAACGTGAATACTCGGTCATATAGGCTATAAAAATAAACAATAACTTAATAAATTCAGAAGGATAGTGATCTTCCCATGCAATTCGATTGATAATAAAATCATCTGATTTTATCCATTGTAGAAAAAATTGATATAAATTGTCACTCTCAATATGATCTTTATCAATATTTGAAAATAATAAAGGTCTTGCAATAATATTCTCAGTTGCGAAATACACAGGTAAAGGATTCCATTTAATAGTCCTATTCACCGTTAATGAAAAAGTTGCCACAATTCTGCTGTTATTCCGTAGAATCAAATATCCACCATCTTTCTCTTCACGCCAACTAATACTGATTTCTTCAGATTGTCGTCCTCTAATTTTGTGAAAAGTTCTCTCACCTTTTTTGTTTAATTTAGGAGTACATAAATAATAATCTAACTTTATTTCTTCTATAATATAATATATATAACGTTGTCCAAATTGGTTGGTAGTTGTCACCATCTTAGGCTCAACTATTTCGCTTTCTAATTTTCTATCTTCAGTTAATACATCCTCTGTAATATTATCTTCATTAAAAATTGCTAAACTTTCTTTGGCTCGTAAATATTCCTCACCCAATTTAATATAACTTATTAATGTAAGCGCTTTAAAAGAAACTTTATCAAAATCGTTACTAAAAAAAACCTCTTTATCAAAAAGAAATACATAATAAAGGATTTGCTTTAAAATATCCACACTAGCAGGAAAACACAGATAATAAACTATATTTGAAAAAATATCACACTCTATTTGAGATGATTTATTATGATACAAAGTTAATGCCAATTTTTTAATAATGCCTCTTTTTTCGTAAAACTGATTTAACCATTTATTGATATTAATTTCATATTGATTTATTAAAATTTCGCCTTCTTTTATACGTTCTTCAAGTTTTAAAAATGTGATTTTTTGATAAAAAACTATTCCTCTATAAAGGATGTCTTGTATTCTTTTCTGATATTTTTCTAAACTTTGTTTTCTACCCTCTGAATCCGTTTCTCCTGTGCTAGTATTACTCTCAGTTCTCTCAGGACAAGGATTATACCCTATATCCTTATAATGTGAAAAATGAGCTACTCTTTTTATACCCTGCTTGTTAAAATTACTTGATTTCTTAAAGAAAACAGCTTGATGACAAAATTTACATTTTAATAATAGATTTTTATACGATTCATAGTTGAGTCTATCATCACCTGATGTGATTTCTTCATTTAATAAAATAGAAAATACGTTTTTCTTCATAAAAATTGACTCAAATTTTGTAATGGTTTAACACATTAAAACTAATAATAAATTAAATAATTATTATGAGTTTTTTCTATTTATTTATAGGCAGTTGTAAGTCCAGAGCCTAAAGCCAATATAATATCATATCTCTATTAAACATTTACTATTGACATAAACCACTACAAACAATTAACCCGCTAGACTCCAACACTGGCGGGTTAATTGTTTGTGACCGCTCTGAACCGCTCCGAGCGACCGCGCTAGACCCGCAACACTCCCACCGCTCCAACCGTGGTTAGGTGCAATTGTGCCAGCCGTGGCAGTCCTCACCATTCAATCTACCTCAAACTCACCCACACCGCGCTATATGGTGCAATTTTGGAGCCGTGGCAGCCGTGCCAGCCGTCGGAGATGTCGAGCCGATCGCCCTGTCTCGATCGGACAGTGCTACCCAGCTTGTTAATTCAATGAAAATCACTGCGACCGCCGCTTCCCTCGGATGTGTAAATATTTTAATAACAATAGCAATCCTGGAAGGTAAAAGATGACACAAGTCCACAAACAGAAACTTACCTTTGAAGAGTACCTCACCTATGAGGACGACACCGACAACCGCTACGAATTAATTGATGGAGAGTTAGTAACATTGCCACCAGAATCGGGCCCCAACAATTTCATTGCTAACTATCTACTATTCACTCTGGCTAGTAGCGGGTTCATCCCACTGAGGCTGATCAGAACACATATGTGCGAAATCCAAGTTCCGATCCTGCGGGAGGGCGACGCAGCTAACCGCTACCCAGATTTGGTGGTTTTGCGCCCCGAACACATCTTGCTGACAGCAACCAGGCTAACCATCACCCAAACTATGCCACCTCCTCAGTTGGTTGTCGAGGTTGTTAGTCCAGGTAGAGTTGGGCGCGATCGCGATTACATTAGTAAACGAGCTCAATATGCAGCGCGGGGTATCCCTGAATATTGGATTGTTGACCCTCAAGAGGAGAGAGTAGCGGTACTACGACTAGAATCAGGTGAGTATGTCGAAGTTGGGGTTTTTCAAGGGGAACAAGCGCTGATATCGCCGACTTTTCCGCAGTTGAATTTAACGGCTGGACAAGTTTTGGGAGGAGAGTTTCAGTTGTAGAATGCGCCAAATTGCATAATTTTCACCTAAGCTACCTTGGGGCAAATTTCGACTTTGACAGTCATACCTACTTTATTGAGCATTGCAATCAGACTGTCAACGGAAAACTGCCCTATTTTACCTTGAGTTAGAGCTTTGATTCGATCGTTGGACTGTTGGAGATGTTGAGCCGTTTGATCGAGAGTCCAACCGCGCTCTTTAATCTGATGAGTCAGGGCGAGAATTAGTTGCGATCGGATTAGTAAGTTATCAGCTTCTTCAGATGAGAATCCGAGGTCTAGAAAGATATTATCGACTGCTTGGGTAATAGTATTTTCGCTCATTGTTCCGGTTCTCTTGAGTTTAAACGATTTTGTAACAAATCTTGGTAGCGTTTCTGCCCAACTTCGATATTTTTCTGAGCTGTTTTCTGAGTTTTCTTTTGGAAGGCATGGAGCACATAAATAGCTTCTTCAAATCTAGCAATATAGAAAACCCGATAGGCATTTTCTGTCCGAATCCGAATTTCTTCAACGCCTTTACCTACGATCGACATCGGTTTAAAGTCTGGTGGTTGTATGCCCTGCTGGAGAGTCCAAAGTGAAAAACCGGCTTCTTTTCGGGCATCTTCAGGAAGAGATTGGATTTCTTCGCGGGCAGGGCCAACCCACCGAATCGGCTTGATGGTCATCGAGTTTGTTGAGAATCGAATACTGTGACAATTATACTCAAGTATTGCCTTAAGTATTTTATTTCTTCAGCGCTCTATGTCGGTTAGTTCAGCCACCGATTTGAGACATGGTGCGGCTGTAATTTCCTTGAGTAGTTCCCGAATCTCGCTGCTTGAAATTAATCTCCGGTTTAATCTCTAATATGTGCCGCACTCGATCGCGCAATTCGCCTGTAGACACCCCATTCCGTAAAGCAGTTTTTAAGTCAATTTGACCCGTTTCGTTCAGCAGACAAGGCCGCAGCCACCCGTCAGCAGACAAACGCATCCGGTTGCAGCGATCGCAAAAACACTCGGACATTTGGCTGATAAATCCTAAAGTGCCCTTCGCCCCCGGAATTTGAAACACATCCGCCGGCCCATTTCCGCGAACACCCGACTCGGCTAACCCGTATTTGTCGCTAATTTGTTGCCGCAATTCTGCCGAAGCTACCCAACCTTTATCGCCAAATAAATCCCCATTGCCGATCGGCATAAACTCAATAAAACGGACGTGCCAATTCCGGTTAATAGTTAATGCAGCCAAATCCAATATTTCGCTGTCATTCACACCGGGAATTACAACAACATTCAGTTTCAGCGGGTCGAATCCTGCTTGATAAGCCGCTTGAATTCCCTCCCAAACCTGCGTCCATCGCGATCGTCCCCGGCTACCAATTATCTTATCGAAAGTCTCCGGTTCCAAGGAATCCAAACTAATATTAATCCGGCGCAAACCAGCATTGTAGAGATTTTCCGCCATTCCCGCCAACAAAAAGCCATTAGTTGTCATTGACAAATCTCGCGTTTCCGGCATTGAGGCGATCGACCTTACCAATTCCACCACCCCAGGCCGCAGCAGCGGTTCCCCACCAGTCAAGCGAAATTTGGTAAACCCCACGGGTATAAAAACTTCCTGCAGCAGAGTTAGCAATTCCGAGTGAGTTAACAACTGCTGCTGCAATACATAGTCCAACTCGCTACCTTCCGGCATACAGTAGAGACAGCGGAAGTTGCAGCGGTCTATCAAGCTAATCCGAAGGTAGTCTACGGTATCCATGTCAATAGTTTGTAATATTATTTAATTATAAATGCTGACTCGATTTTCTGCAATTATTGATAAAGAGCAATAAACCTGCATCAATTTCTTTTCACCTTCCCCCACCTCTCTTACTCTGCGCCCTCTGCGCCCTCTGCGGTTAATAAAAAAAATCTCATTCACAACTAAAATAAACTTGCTAAATATATGTTTTTTGAATTTGAAGCTGATTTTGTGGAAGCTTTGCGCTGTATCCCCATGCAGGTACGTCTCAAATTAGATACTTGCGGCATTAAATTGAAGTTGCAGGATTGGAATCATTTTAACCAAGCAGAACGGCAAAGTCTTGTAGAGTTACCTTGCTTGACAGAAGCAGAAATTATTGATTACCGAGAAAAGCTAAATCAAATATTAATTCAACAGACAGGCAAACCGGGAACTGATTTGGCGGTTGATGAAAATCCCCCGTGGATGGATGCTGCAGCTGTACCCGAGTCTGTTTCTGCAAAAGCGCAAGAGCTCGGCGTGACAATTTCTTTGGCCCAGTGGGCGAGTTTGCAGCCTCTACAGCGATTTGCTTTGATTAAGCTTAGTCGATCGAGCCACGAGAATAAAAACTTTCTCCCGGCGCTTCAAGAGTTTAAGGTTATTGAATGAGATCGAATTTGAATTAACTCTTGTAGCGCGCAGAGGCAGACAAGGGAGAGTTACCTCATCGATTCGGGCGATCGTCCTCTGTCATCTCTCACTAAGTGAGACTTACTCAGTGAGAACAACGAGAACAATGTGTAACAAAGTGCAGTGTGGCGGTGGGAGAAGTAGGGTGAGGTCGATCGGACATTTAATGGCTTGAGGTTTCCGAAGCGCCAGACACCCAATTCCGACAAGTATGATTAATTTAATTTTAAGTATTGTTACCGCAGCGTGGTATTATTTTTCTGAGTTTGCAAAGCACTCGCCTGCTACCTGCATTAGTTTCTGAGCTTCGTGAACACGCAAAACACACCCACCGAACCCACACCAGCAACCGAGGATATTCCTCAAGCTGGCACAGTCTCGACAGTCTCGACAGTCTCGTCCGAGACAACCAATCCCATGCAAGACTTTTATCGCCTCCAACAAGAGTTGTTGGCGTACACCCTTGCTTTTACGGCGATTATTTTTATCTCCGTTTGGATTTTTTACTCCCTCAACATTGCCCTGAATTATTTGCTTGGGGCGGTCACAGGTGTGGTTTACTTAAAGATGTTGGCTAGAGACGTTGAACGAATCGGCAGCCAAAATCAACGCATCAGCAAGACAAGGCTCGGTTTGTTTTTCGCGGTGATGATAGTAGGAACACAGTGGAATCAGCTACAGATTTTACCGATATTTTTGGGATTTCTGACTTACAAAGCTGCGCTGATGGTTTACGTGATCCGAAGTGCATTAGCACTAGATTACAGGTAAGTCAGGTAAGAAGAGCAAAACTCAACTCATCGATTTGTATGGGGAAGCCCGTTGAATGGCAATGCTTGACGTTCTAAACACCTTTAATCGTTTCCCCCTCGCCAAATTGGAAGTTGGCCAGCAGTTGTACTGGCAACTCGGCAATCTGAAAGTGCATGGACAGGTTTTTCTAACCTCGTGGTTTGTAATTGCTGTTTTAGTCGTAGTTTCGATTTTAGGAACCCGCAAAATCCAGCGAATTCCCAGCGGAATGCAAAATTTTATGGAGTATGCGCTGGAATTTATTCGGGACTTGGCTAAAAACCAAATTGGGGAAAAAGAATATCGCCCTTGGGTACCGTTTATTGGTACATTATTTCTGTTCATCTTTGTGTCAAACTGGTCTGGCGCTCTAATTCCTTGGAAGCTGATTAAGCTGCCATCAGGCGAATTGGGAGCTCCTACCGCTGACATCAACACGACGGTAGCATTTGCACTGCTGACTTCTCTAGCATATTTTTATGCAGGTCTCAGCAAAAGCGGCTTGGGGTATTTCGCCCACTATGTTGAACCGGTGCCTTTCATGTTGCCGTTCAAAATCATAGAAGATTTCACTAAGCCTCTGTCCCTAAGTTTCCGTTTGTTTGGCAACATTCTTGCGGACGAATTGGTGGTCGGAGTGCTAGTGTTGCTAGTGCCTTTATTTGTTCCTCTGCCAGTGATGGTTCTGGGACTATTTACCAGTGCAATTCAAGCTTTGATTTTTGCAACCTTAGCCGCAGCCTACATAGGTGAAGCTCTAGAAGGCGGTCACGGCGAAGAACACCACGATTAACTAACGATAAACGGCGAAGAATGAAGGAGGAAAAAGAAAAATTCTGAACTCAAACTTCCTCCCGTTAAATCGGACAATTCTGTAGACTATCTGTTCTCAATTTTGTACTTTAGATAAGGAAAATCATCATGAACCCAACAGTTGCTGCCGCTTCCGTAATTGCCGCCGCTTTGGCAGTAGGTTTAGCTGCAATCGGCCCTGGCATCGGTCAAGGTAATGCAGCAGGTCAGGCTGTAGAAGGTATTGCCCGTCAGCCGGAAGCAGAAGGTAAAATTCGCGGCACCTTGCTGTTGAGTTTGGCGTTCATGGAAGCGCTCACAATTTACGGTTTGGTCGTAGCCCTAGTGCTGCTGTTTGCCAACCCCTTCGCATAATAATTGGAAATTTTAGATTTGAGGTTTTGGCGATTCTAATCCAAAATCTCAAATCTAAAATCGATTAAGCGAATTAGATGGAAGCCGTCAAAAAATCATGATGCACTGGACAGTATTACTAGCAGTTGAAGAAGCGGCTAAGGAAGGGGGACTGTTTGATATAGATGCTACGCTGCCTCTGATGGCGGTGCAGTTTTTAATTCTAGTCGCAGTCTTGAATGTAATTTTTTACAAGCCGCTCAGCAAGTCAATTGACGATCGCGCCGATTACATTCGCAACACTCAAGTCTCCGCCAAAGAACGCTTGGCAAAAGCTCAGCAACTAGCGCAGCAGTACGAGCAAAAACTGGGAGAAACTCGCAAACAGTCTCAATCAGTAATTGCTGCTGCTCAAGCTGATGCCCAAAAAATTGGGGCAGCAAAAGTAGCTGAGGCTCAACAAGAAGCTCAAGTCGCGCGAGAAAAAGCTGGGCAAGAAATAGAGCAGCAAAAGCAAGAAGCAATGCGCTCACTAGAACAACAAGTAGACGCGCTCAGCGGCCAAATTCTCGAAAAGCTATTAGGGCAGTCGTTGGCCAAATAGCGAGACCGAAGAGTTTTAGATTTTTGATGGAATCTCAAATCTAAAATCGCTTCACCCAATCTGCACGCGCAATTATGGAAGAGTATCATGGGGACTGTTTTATTGCTAGCCACAGAAGCTAGCGGCGAAGGTGGTTTCGGTTTAAATTTCGATATTTTAGAAACCAACCTGATTAACCTGGTCATTATTATTGCAGTGCTGTTTTATTTCGGGCGCGGATTTGTAGGTAAAATCCTGACAGAGAGGCGTTCGGCTATCCAAGAGGCGATTCAAGATGCAGAAAAACGCCAAAAAGATGCAGCAGCAGCTCTAGCAGAGCAACAGCAAAAATTGACTCAAGCGCAAGCAGAAGCCGAACGAATTCGTGCCGCTGCTGAAGAAACTGCCAAGAAAGCAAAAGAAGCAATTCTAGCTCAGGCAGCGCAAGACGTTGAACGAATGAAAGCAACAGCAGGTCAAGAGTTGGAAGCGGAGCGGGAAAGAGCGATCGCCCAACTGCGATCGGCGGTTGTATCTCTGGCATTAGCAAAGGTGGAAAGCCAGCTAAAAACTAGCTTGGACGACAGCGCTCAACACCAATTAATCGATCGCAGCATTGCGTTACTGGGAGGCTAAAACGTGAGTACAGTCAGCACAGAAGTCTTACAGCCTTACGCATCTGCCTTGATGTCACTGGCTCAGTCCAACAATCTCTCAGAGAAGTTCGGCGAAGATATTCGTTCCTTGCTGAGCCTGCTAGAAGGTTCGGAAGATTTGCGTCAATTTTTAGCCAATCCGCTGGTAAAACCGGATGCTAAAAAAGCCGTGATTCAGCAAATAGCGGGTGAAGAAATGAGCCCCTTGATGCACAGCTTTCTGAAGCTATTAGTAGACAAAGGAAGAATTCTTTTTTTAGAAGGGATTGGCAAACAATACTTGGCAAGGCTCCGAGAACTAAACCAAACAGTATTGGCTGAAGTTACATCGGCTGTCCCGCTTTCAGACGCTCAACAGCAGACTGTTCGCGAGAAAGTGCAGGCGATGACCAGCGCTAGTCAAGTAGAAATTGAAACCAAAATAGACGCAGATTTAATCGGCGGTGTGGTAATCAAAGTAGGCTCTCAAGTAATTGATGCCAGCCTGCGGGGACAATTGCGCCGTCTAGGAATTCGCTTGAATTCCTGAGAGTTAATAGCTGATGACTATTAGCTAATTTAATTAGCAGTTAACGGTTGGTAGTTTTGAACAACTGATAACTGACAACTGACAACAAACAACTGACAACAAACAACTGACATGGCAGCAATCAGACCTGACGAAATTAGCAGCATTATTCGCCAGCAAATTGAGCAGTACGACCAAGACGTAAAAGTCTCTAACGTCGGTACTGTTCTGCAAGTAGGCGACGGCATTGCTCGGATTTATGGCTTGGACAAAGCCATGTCTGGGGAATTGCTAGAATTTGCCGACGGCACCGTGGGCATTGCACTGAACCTCGAACAAGATAACGTCGGTGCAGTGTTGATGGGCCAAGGCCTCGGCATTCAAGAAGGTTCGGCAGTTACTGCTACTGGCAGAATTGCTGAAGTCCCCGTGGGTGAAGCAATGTTGGGACGGGTAGTTGATGCTTTGGCCCGTCCGATTGACGGCAAAGGAGAAATTAAAACTACTGAATCTCGCTTGATTGAATCTCCGGCACCGGGGATTGTTTCTCGCCGTTCGGTTTACGAACCGATGCAAACAGGAATTACCGCTATTGATGCGATGATTCCGGTGGGAAGAGGACAGCGGGAACTGATTATCGGTGACAGACAAACCGGTAAAACTGCGATCGCGATCGACACAATCATCAACCAAAAATCGGAAAACGTGATCTGCGTTTACGTGGCGATCGGTCAAAAAGCTTCTACAGTAGCTAACATCGTCAACGTCCTGCAAGAAAAGGGCGCGATGGACTACACGATCGTAGTAGCAGCCAACGCTAGTGACCCCGCAACCCTGCAATACTTGGCTCCCTACACAGGTGCTAGCTTAGCCGAGTATTTCATGTACAAAGGCAAGCACACTTTGGTCATTTACGATGACCTTTCCAAACAAGCACAAGCTTACCGCCAAATGTCCTTGTTGCTGCGCCGTCCTCCCGGTCGCGAAGCTTATCCCGGAGACGTGTTTTACCTGCACTCTCGCTTGCTAGAACGCGCTGCTAAATTGAGCGACGATTTGGGCGAAGGCAGCATGACTGCTTTGCCAATTATCGAAACCCAAGCTGGTGACGTTTCTGCTTACATTCCGACGAACGTAATTTCGATTACCGACGGTCAAATCTTCCTTTCTTCTGACTTGTTTAACGCTGGTTTGCGTCCTGCAGTAAACCCCGGTATTTCGGTATCGCGGGTAGGTTCGGCAGCTCAAACTAAGGCGATGAAAAAAGTAGCCGGTAAGGTGAAATTGGAATTGGCACAGTTTGAAGAACTGGCAGCATTTTCTCAGTTTGCTTCTGACTTGGATAAAGCTACTCAGAATCAATTGTCGCGCGGTCAGCGCTTGCGGGAACTGTTGAAACAGCCCCAAAGTTCGCCTCTGCCGATGAACGAACAAGTGGCTGTAATCTATGCCGGTATTAACGGCTATATGGATGACATTCCTGTGGAAAAAGTCACCAAGTTTACTGTTGGTTTGCGCGACTATTTGCGGACTAGCAAGCCGAAGTACGGCGAAATTGTTCAAGGCGGAAAAGCCTTGACTGATGAAGCTGAGAAGCTGCTGAAAGAAGGCATCACTGAATACAAGCAAAGTTTTCTAGTTTCTGCGTAGACAAGTAGGAATTTTGAACCGCAGATGAACGCGGATTAACGCAGATAATCTGAAGTTAATCTGCGTTACTCTGCGTTAATCTGCGGTTTTAATTAAGAAGATGCGGGCAAGGATGTAAGGAGAAAGTTATGGCAAATCTGAAAACTATTCGCGATCGCATTAAGTCGGTCAAGAACACTAAAAAGATTACAGAAGCGATGCGTTTGGTGGCCGCTGCAAAGGTGCGCCGCGCTCAAGAACAGGTGACGGCTACTCGGCCTTTTGCCGATCGACTGGCAGAGGTATTATACGGTTTGGCGGAACGCTTGCAGTTTGAAAACCTGGATTTGCCGCTGCTGAAAAAACGCGAAGTGCGATCGGTGGGACTGTTGGTAGTTTCGGGCGATCGGGGTTTGTGCGGCGGCTACAACAGCAACATCATCAGATACGCCGAAAATCGCGCTAAGGAAATCAAAGCTGAAGGCTTAGACTACAAATACGTGTTGGTAGGACGCAAAGCTACTCAGTATTTCCAGCGCCGCGAACAGCCGATCGATGCTACTTACGCTAACTTAGAACAAATTCCCACAGCACCGGAAGCGGCACAAATTGCTGACGAATTGCTTTCTTTGTTCCTGTCAGGAACTGTGGACAGAGTAGAGCTAATTTACACCAAGTTTGTGTCATTAATTAGTTCGCGTCCGGTAATTCAAACTTTGCTGCCCCTCGACCCCCAAGGTTTGGAAACTCCCGATGATGAAATCTTCCGCTTGACCTCGCAAGGCGGACAGTTTCAAGTATCGCGCGAGAAGGTTGCTTCACCTACGAAGAGCTTGCCCAGAGACATGATTTTCGAGCAAGATCCGGCGCAAATTCTGGAGGCTCTTTTGCCCTTGTATTTGAACAACCAATTGCTGCGGGCTTTGCAAGAGTCTGCTGCTAGCGAGTTGGCTGCGCGGATGACGGCGATGAACAATGCTAGTGAGAATGCTAGCGATTTGATCGGTAGTTTGACGCTGACTTATAACAAGGCGCGACAAGCCGCAATTACTCAGGAAATCCTGGAAGTTTGCGGCGGTGCAGAGGCTTTGAACGGTTAGGTTAGGGTTGACAATTTGTTGATTTTATGGTATGCGTCTGGGGGAACTCAGGCGCTTTTTTTAAATAATTCGGCGGTTAAAACGGCTTTTACACAAACGAAGTCCCTCTCGCTTGAGACGAAGAAGGAGATTGAAGGCGGATTTGTTATTTCCCGCGTTCTTCTAACCACCGCTGAAATGACTTCTGACTTTCTCCAGATGGTTTACCGAGAATAATATTTTTGATGCTAATGTCTTCGTCAATATCAGGCCAGTGGATGCCATCATTTCCACCAATAAATCGCCAATTATTGCGTTCGTTTGGTGTGCTATGCAATAGCCGAGGATACCAAGCTAAAGGAACAGAAATAGTACGACCATCGGATAGATATACTGTTAGCGCGTCGTCTGTAACAACTACGTTTTGTGCTTGGGGGATTTCTAGCAACTCAACCATTAAAGAAGTCATTCCAACCCGCTAATAACTGCGATCGACTATTCCTGCACAATTTCATACAAATCTTCGATCGACAAATCAAAAGTCCTTGCCAACTTGTGCAAGGCTGTCACGTCAACAGTTGCTAATCCGGGCGATCGGGCATAGGTTCTGAGGGTACTGTAGACTACGCCCGATCTCTCTGAAACTTCTTTCAGCGTCCAGCCTTTCTCGGCAGCAAATTCTCGAACCCGCAACTTAATTAATCCCATAACCTCTTGAGATGTGATTGATATAAGTCATCCGATTGTACTGTAAAAAGCGATCGACTACTCTTTGACGACCTCAACCAAATCTTCCACCATCACGTCAAAAGTACGTGCCAACTTCAGCAGACAAGTAAAATCAACCATTGCCATTCCCGGAGAACGTGAATAGGTGCTGAGTGTGCTGTAAATGACTCCCGATCGCTCAGAAACCTCTTTGATCGTCCAGCCTTTCTCAGCAGCAAATTCTTTAACCCGCAATCTAATTAAACCCATTGACAAAAAACTAGATTTAGTTTTTAATAAAAATATCGTAAAAAGCGATCGCCCCAACGTCTGGAAAACTTAAAGACGATCGCCTATCAAAGTTCAAATCCCATCAACTGGGATTTATTAACCATCTGAAATTCCCATCAAGTGGGATGTATCAACCATTGAAAATTCCCATCAAGTGGGATGTATCAACCATGTTAGCAAGCTTTCGACCAAAATCAACCCCCAGACACAGATTGAGCCGGTTTGTGACAAAAGAGGCGATCGCGCGGCTGCTGAAAATCAAGGTAGAACAAATATATCGCTTCGAGTGCTGGGCGCATATCCTGTACGTGCACGCTAAAGGCATGAGTCGGTTTGTGAGTTATGCCGACTTTCCGCCAGTTTTGGGAGTGGAATCGCCCTCTGGTTTAGATTTTGGTTATTGGAAGCGCCGGATAGCGAGTCAGAAAGAGAGACACGCGCCGGATTTTTGGGTGGATTTTTATGCGGATAGATTTCAGAAAGCTGTTTGTGTTTCTGAATTGTTGAAGTGGGGAAATTTGGTGGGGGTGATTAAATTGATGTTAAGTGCGATCGGGCTGGAGTGGCTGCGAAAGGTTTATGCACAAGAGAAATCTCTGCTGGAACATTTCTAAATTAGACTTCTTGCAAAAGTGCCATAATTATTGAGACTCCTCAGTGCGCGATTCCAGGAGTCAACTACCAGGATTTAAGCCGCCAGACAAGATTTCGCTATACGTTTCTCAAGTGGCTTGGCTCATAATGTGCGATCGCACCCAAATTTTAACAGACAAAAAATGGTGAATAACGGGACTAACCAAACCCCTGAGCAAAATTCGGTTAATTGTGGCAGTATTGATGAATCAGAAAGAGCTTTTGGTGAAACCGAAAGAGCTATTGCTGAATTTCGGGAAAGAGAGGGAAAGAATGTTAAAGCCTTGGGGGAAAAAACCGATGGAGGTAGAAATCCCGATGCTGAGGTAGATGGAAAATTCACTGAATTCAAAAGTCTGGATGCCGGTGCTACAAGCGCGACAGTAAAAAATCAGATCAACAATTCGATTAGACGAGGCGGACAGGCTAGGGATATAATTATAGATGCTAGGGTGTCTGGGTTGATAGAGGCTGAGGCTGAACGAGGTTTGCAGAGGGCGAAAAATATTACACGCGGAAAAATTGATAGCGTCCGAATTATTGGCGATATCTATGACATCAGTTTTACTGAGTTTCAATAAAGGAGGTTTTTATGTCTCGCACAGTAGATATTTTTGTAGACTTTCCACAGGACATCGAACATTTAATCAAAGAATTAGAGTTTATATTGGCTCTTAAATTAGAGCTGGTTTCTGATGGCATTGACCACTGGTATGAGTTTCGTAACTCAACAATCACTCTTACAGTAGGAAAGCATGATTTTGAAAATGATAAAGAGCTCAACTTTGAAGAATACCCTTACAACCTATCAATCAGAGCGCTGAACATCTCGAATGAACTTGATAGAAAAAAGTGGCGATATGAGTTTGCTAGTTATGTTCTCCACAAGTTGAAAACTACCGAAAGGTATCGTTTAATGCTGGTGGATGACTTACAAGTGAAGTTAGAGGAGTTTGCGCCATTGGTGAAGGTTTGATCGAACATCATACAGGCAAGTTCTGAAACCGATTTGTAAAAACGAGGAAATGACTATGGTCACTGCTACTGCTATACAGGATAATTTTACTCTAGAAGAGTTCATCACCGAGCCACCCGACAACATGGAATTCGTAGACGGCCAACTTGTGGAGAAAAAGGGCATGACACTAAAGACGGGTAAAATTCAGTTAAGCCTGGGGGATGCTTGGAAAAATTACAAAGATTCTAGCGGACAAGGTGGAGAAGCTTATGTCGAGGTTCCTTGTCGCACTAACCAACAAATTCGCCGCCCCGATGTCGCTTATCTCACACCCGAATTAGTTGCACAATTTGGCAATCTTGCCACTTTACCCCAAAGTTTCCCCTTAATTGCCGAAATAGTTTCACCCACCGATATCGCTGAAGATGTCTTTCTCAAAGCACAGGAATATTTAGAATCTAGCTGTCAGGAAGTCTGGTTAGTTTTTCCCGAAAGTCGTTTAATATTCGTGATGACTCAAAATCAAATATTGACATTTAGATCCGGCGATACCGCCAGCACTCAACAAATCCTGATCGGTTTTAGCATTGAGGTCGATCGATTGCTAGCTTAAACATCAAACTAAATTGCTACAATATCTTTAAGACTCCCCCAGTCCGCGTAGGCGGACTTCGTTTGTATAGCCCCGAATTCTATTCGGTGGTGTTTAATCTTCGTTTGTAGAGCCTCCGAATTCTATTCGGTGGTGTTTAATCCTTCGTTTGTGTAGCCTCCGAATTCTATTCGGTCGTATTTAATCCAGATTCGATATCCCACCATTATCGGAGCAAACCGCCATGTCAGACGACTTTTCCTTAGACGAGCTTTTAAATAGAAGTTACTACGCCTTCAAAGACGCAGAAAACCAAGTGGGACAGTGCAATGTTTTAGTCATCGGCAAAACCGGCGTCGGCAAAAGTACCCTGATAAATTCCGTTTTTCGCCAACGGTTAGCAGAAACCGGAGTCGGCCGCCCCATAACTCAAGGCATTCGCCAATATACAAAACCCAATTGCCCAATTACAGTCTACGATACTCCCGGACTCGAACTCAACGCCGAACAAATTAAAGTTATTCAATTAAACGTTGCTAAACTGATTGAAGACCAAAGACTCCTGCACCCAAAAGAACACATTCACGTCATCTGGTACTGCATCAATCACAGCGCCAATAGAATAGAATCTGTGGAGGAAAGCTGGCTAAAAGAAATGGAAGTCAAAGATGTACCAGTTCTTTTAGTGCTGACTCAGACGACATCTAAAAAGCCGGGCGAGTTTTTCAAGCAACTGGAACACATGAATTTGCCCGTCAGTCAAATCATCCCTGTGATGGCTGAACCCGAAGAAATAGATGAGGATTATACAGTAAAATCTCACGGTTTAGATAAGTTGGTCGATGCAACTTTTCAACTGCTGCCCGAAGTAGCTAAAAAAGCTTTTGTTAAAGAACAAATTGCCAATATTGCGCTCAAATCCGATATGGCATTTAAGTATCTAAGTGCTTATGTTGCAGGTTCTGCAATTGTCGGCGCGACTCCTGTACCGTTTGCTGATGCGCCGATTTTGATGACGATGCAAACGGCAATGATTGCTAATATTACTGTGATTTTTGGAATGCCCTTTGATAAGGGCTTTATTTCGGCGATGCTGTCTGCTATTAGCGGCGCTGGCGGGGTTACTGCTGTCGGCAGAAGTATTGTTACTAATTTGATTAAAATGATTCCTGGTGCAGGTACAGTTGTCGGCGGTGCTATCTCCGGTGCAACCGCAGCAACTCTCACGCTTGCTCTAGGTTTGGCTTACATTGAAGTGCTTAAAGCTTACATGAAAGCTCAAGTTAATGGCGAACAACTTTCTTTGCAACAGTTAACCAAGATGTTTGTGGAAATGTACAAGGAGTATGCTAGTTCTGGGCGTAAAACTTTGAAGGATGAGCAACCGAATCCACCTAAGCCTCCCAATCAAATTAATATTGAGTAAATTGGGCATGGGGCATGGGGCATAGGGCATAGGGCATAGGTTATTTGTTAGTTCCAATTCCCAATTCCCAATTCCCAATTCCCAATTCCCAATTGATTGCTACAATATCAGTGAATTATGCAAAAAGGAGTAAATAGCTATGGTAATGGCAGCGGTTTTATCAGAAAATGTTTCTCTAGAAGACTTTATGGCTAATCCCCCCGACGATATGGAATGGGTGGACGGGCAAATCGCGGAGAAAAATGGCATGACAGTAAAACACAGTCGAATCCAATCTAGACTAGATCGTTCTTGGGGAAATTACAAAGATTCTAGCGGACAAGGCGGCGAAGTTTATACAGAAGTTCCTTGTCGTACAGACAGGCGAGTGCGCCGTCCTGATGTAGCTTATCTGACTGCTGAACTTGTTGCTCAATATGGCGATGTTCCTACTTTGCCTCAAAGCCCGCCGTTAATTGCTGAAATAGTTTCTCCTACTGATAGTGCGGAAGAGATTTTTCTTAAAGCACAAGAGTATTTAGATTCGGGTTGTCTGGAAGTTTGGATAGTTTTTCCAGAAAGTCGCTGGATCATGATAATGACTCAAACTCAAAAGTTAACTTTTAACCTGGGTTCTACAGTCAGCACTCAGCTAGTGCTGCCGGGTTTTAGTCTTGCGGTTGATGAGTTGTTGGCTTGAAGGCAAAAAATTAATTAGGTATAAGTGCTTTGTGGCACAGTTCGGCCGTGAGGCTTGTAATAATTTGTGAAAAAGTCATTGACAAAATGCCACTCGCTCGCCCAGCCATTTAATAAAAAAAATTATCAATAAAAAATGGAGTTGTAAAATTGCAAAAAAGCACAAACAGCGGTAAAATACTGATTGCTTTGTTTCCACATCTAGCGTAAATTCCAATTGGGGAATTAAAACCAATAATTGATATATGTCTAAGACTTACACTGTTGAATTGATCCACCAAGGCTCTACCTATACCGTAGAAGTACCCGAAGATAAACAAATTCTCCGCGCCGCCAACGCTGCCGGCATTGAGTTGCCGAGTTCTTGCAATGCGGGTGTTTGTACTACTTGCGCTGCTAAAATTATTGAGGGTCAAGTCGATCAAGTTGATGGCATGGGCGTGAGTCCCGAACTTCAGGCAGAAGGTTATGTGTTGCTGTGCGTTGCTTATCCCCGATCGAACTTGAAGATAGAAACCGAAAAAGAAGACATTGTGTACGATCGCCAATTCGGTAAATCCTAGCACTAAGCTAAAATTGACCTAAGTACCGTTAGCGGTAAAACCACTATGGATCGCCCTATGACCACCCATTTCATTTCCGCAGAAGTTGACCTCCACGAGACCGCCGAGCAACTGCACTCGGCTATCGAAATTGAACTGCAAAAGTACGGCGAACCCCTGCGGTGGGCAGTCACAGACGTGGATGTCGATCGGCAAAAGGCTGTGGTAGAAGGCTACGTGCTCGTGGAAGCATCCCCCGCAACATCGTGAACCCCCGCCCTTTGACAGTGGTTTTGATAGTCCCCACAGGCGTTGGAGCATCGATTGGTGGGTTTGCAGGAGATGCGCTGCCGGTGGCTAGGGCGATCGCCCAAATTTCTGATACCCTGATCACTCACCCCAACGTCCTCAACGGCGCTCAACTTTATTGGCCGATACCTAACGCTCTCTACGTTGAAGGTTACGCCCTTGACAAATTTGCTGCCGGATGCTGGGGGCTGCAACCGGTACATCAAAATCGCATCGGCTTAATCCTAGATTCCGCGATTGAACCAGACTTGCAGTTGCGCCACTTGCAAGCCGTTGATGCTGCTAGAGCTACATTGGGCTTGAATATAACTGATTGTGTTTTAACCGATCGCCCTCTGCAAGTAGAATTGCGTATTTCTGAATCAGGGGCATCCTGGGGGACGATCGGCAATCCAGACAGTTTATTGCGCGCTGCAGAAAAATTAATTAAACAAGCAAGAGTAGAGGCGATCGCAGTTGTGGCCAGATTTCCCGACGATGAAGGCAGCCTCGCCCTCGAAAACTACCGCCGCGGCAAAGGAGTTGACCCCCTCGCCGGCGCCGAAGCTGTCATCAGCCACCTCATCGTCAGGACGTTTAAAATCCCCTGCGCCCACGCCCCCGCGCTTTCCCCACTTCCCCTCGATCCGCACCTGTCCCCGCGATCTGCTGCTGAGGAAATCGGCTATACTTTCCTACCTTGCGTGCTTGCCGGCCTGGGCAAAGCTCCCCAATTGGTAGCGCCAGAAAGCCAGCAGCACAATCAATTATCAATTACCGCTGATCGAGTCGATGCGGTAGTGATACCCGCCACAGCCTGCGGCGGCAGTGCTATTCTGAGTTTGAGTGGGCGATCGTCCGTACAAATCATCGCTGTGGGCGACAACAAAACCCAGATGCAGGCGACTTCAGAAAAACTCGGAATCAAAGCTTTGCAGGTAAACTCATATTTAGAGGCGATCGGAGTTTTGGTCGCTTTGCGGGCCGGCATCAGTCCAGCTTCCTTGGGTGCAGAAATCTCCTCCCTGCGTTGTTTGTCTGACTCAACAAAACAAATCTAAAATCTCAAACCTCAAATCTAAAAGTGATTAAGTGGCAGAAAAACTTCCCGGAAATCCTGAAATTGAACCCTTGACGCGCACCCAAGTTTTAATAGCAATGGGCGTGACAGCAATTATGTTGCTGGCTGTTGCTAAATTGTGGTTGCTATTTGGATCGGTATCACTTTTGCCAGTCAAATTGATAGGAATGGACTTGCTCAAAGGATTTGCGATCGGACTGGCAATTACAGGTGGGAGTGCGATCGTTTATCACCTCTGGCCGGGTTATCGCCGGAGTGCAGACGTTTACTTGGAAGTAGTGCTCAAACCTTTGTTTTGGCCAGATTTGATTTGGCTGGGACTCCTGCCCGGACTTAGCGAAGAATTGCTATTTCGAGGCGTGATGCTGTCTGCTTTGGGATTGAATGTTACCGGTATAGTTTTATCGAGTTTTTGTTTCGGCATTCTGCACTTGGGAGGCATGGATCAGTGGCCTTATGCTGTTTGGGCAACTGCTGTCGGATTGCTGTTGGGTTACAGCGTTTTAGCTACTGGGAATTTGTTAGTGCCAATTACGGCTCATATCTGTACGAATTTGATTTCTAGCTGTGTTTGGAAGTGGGAAAATAATGTGGTGAAGCGGTAGGTCGATCGCTATTCCAAAGCGATTGAAATCGCGCCTGCGCGGAATATAGCAATAAATGCCAACGCGCAAGGGGGTTTTTAGATTGAACGAACCGCGAAGACGCTAAGGGCGCGAAGGAAGAGGAAGATTGCACAGAGGTGAAAAGGTTTTAACCGCCGAGTTTTATCTGTGTTAAGGCAGTTTGTAGCTGCTCGATCGCACAATCAACTCACCTTGACTGGGGTTGCGGCTGAAAATAAAAGCTCCTTCTTGAGTTTCGCCGGTTGACAAAAAATCAATTTGTTGATCGCCGGATTCTACAACTTCGCCATTTACGCGCAATTCGGCAATAATTTGCACTGATTCAGCCGTTTCGCCGCCCGTGTTTGTCACTGTAAACGGTACGTAAAATTGCCCTTGATTTTCGCGAATTGGTGTGTTCCGAGTGACAGAAATAACCGGAGGTTCCTGCTTTTTAGTCACCCAGTTGTAGATTACCAGTCCGGTGAGGGTAAAAAGGATCAAGCAGGCGATCGCAAATGTCACCCATTCAGCAGGAGTTCTTTTTTCTTGCTGTTCGTTATTACTTTCACTCATACCGCTAACCTTCCCGCCGCGCCACCAACAGCCGCGGGCAGTCCCAATACTAACGTATAGTTTAACCAAATCGACCACGGGTCGTCAAAACTGAGTTTGTGGAAGAAAAACATCATAAATGCAGAAGCAGCCAGCGACACTAAATAGGCCATGACAGTTTCGCTGAGGGGACGCTGAAAAATCCCTTGCTGCTGCTGTCGTTTTGCTTGATAAGTAAAGCCTGCTACAAATACAATACCGTAGGAAATTAGCAGCGAAGCGGCGATAATTGCTAATTGTCTAGGTGGCGAAATACCTGCTGCTAGCATGGGAATTTCGTCAGTTGGGGCGATGTTGAAAGCAATTATCATCGCGCCGATTAAAGTAGCGCCGATATCTGCTACAGTTGCATTAATGGTAGGTTCCTTTTCGCTGTCTGAGCTTTGATAGCGATCGCCGCTCAAGAAACCGTTTGCCAGGGCTACTCCCAACGCAAACGGCAGACCTTCAAAGATGATTTTCCCCAAAGTTTCTTGCAGCGGAGTCTCCGGCGTAATTTCCCTGAGCAAAAACAGGACAAAAGCCGCGCAGAAAATGCCGATAGCCATCGCTTCTACGGTATCGATTGCAGCCTCTAGCCAGCGGATGTCTTGAGTTTTGCGAAAACCTTCCGTGCGAGTCAACAAGAAAACGACGATAAAAGTAGTTGCGATCGCGATCGACATTTCCGCTGGTGTAGTATGCGAACCGATCCACCAAACCTCCATCGTATAAAGCAGGGGAATCCCGAACAAAAAGCCACCCGATGCACCTCGGATGATGTCGTTTAGTTCATTTGACCACTGATTTTTACGTCTTTTTGATTTCTTCATGTTTGATTGAAAGAAAATGCACCTCAAAAAAGGCAATCTCTAATTTGACATATTTCAAGTGTTATCGTAGATAGCATCTGCACTCAACTTTGTGCATAAGCTATTAAAAATTCCTCTCTAGAAATTCCCGTCTGAGTACAAATTGCTCTCAGTGTCCCTGATTTTATTTGCTCGTGGTTAGGCATTACTAACGGAGTCTACGTGCCATCCTGATTCTATCGCACCATGACAATATGTTCACGTTCTCTAATAATCCGAAAACCCAACAACTGAAATGTTCTGATGACTCGTCTTTTAGAAGCATCGACAGGAAACTTTGACATTAAATAGCCACCTCTGCTTCTACTAAAAAAGTCTCGATCGCGGGTGATTCGTTTTCCATTGTTTCTTTGCCAAATACTTCGATGTAGCAGCGAATAGCTGACTTGACATCAGCTAAGGCTTCTTCATAGGTGTCACCTTCACCAACTACGGCACCTTTGATACCAAGGGGATAGGCTACATAACCATCGGAATGTTTTTCAATGATGATTCTAAATTGTTTCATCTTCGCCTCTTTATTTTTAAACTAACTTAATTCACTACAGCCGCGCGATCGCATAAGCCTTAAAAATAGCATCAACGCTCAAAATAGGTATCTGTTCCGCCATAGATTGTGCAATTATCAACCTGTCAAATGGATCGCGGTGATGCAAAGGCAGTGAAGCTACAACCTAAATATGGTTGAGATTAATCTCTAGTAGCCCAATATTGCTAACACTGAGTTGCTGTCTGACAAACTCCATAAAATGCAGACTAAAGTTTAGCCTGCCTATGCTGTGCTTAATCGCCATTTCCCAGATGCTAGCTATACTGACTAGCTTCTCGTTATTTTCATCCTCAATTAGCAGTTTGACATGGGCGCTAAGTCTAGGGTTGTCTGTCACATACCAAATGAAAGTATGAGTGTCCAACAACAACCTCATTCCATATACTCCTTAAACTCTTCTAGCGGTTCGTCAAAATCATCCGACATCCAAACCATTCCCTTAGCACTCCCAGCTTTGGACGGCCATCGCTTCTTATTAGCTGGCGGTATTCCTACCAATTTTACAACAGGCTGGTTGTCTTGAGTAATCGCCACTTCTTCGCCTCTCATCGCCGCTGCGATTAATTCCAGAAGCTTTTCTTTTGCCTCAACAATGTCTACTTGATACATATTTTTTGCCTGATTACAGTCAATCTACAGCATCACTATTTTAACTCAATTCGATAAATCCTCTTCCTCCAAATCAACAGGCTGAAACTCTAAATCACCAGGCTGCAACTGAGCGGGAGTAGCCGGAATCGCCGCAATAATTGCATCGATTACCCTCGCCACCGGGATAATCTCCATCCCTAACTCTGGCACCGGTTGATTCTTAGGAATAATGGCTCTTTTGAAACCCAATTTCGCCGCCTCCCTCAGCCGCAACTCTAATTGCGAAACCGGCCGCACCTGTCCCCCCAAACCCACTTCCCCAAGCAAAACAGTGCGTGCATCAACCACCCGATCGCGAAAACTGGCCACAACGGCGATAGCAACCGCCAAATCCGCCGCCGGTTCATCCACCTTCAACCCGCCCACCGTCGCCAAAATCACATCTAATTTAGATAAAGGAATCCCCACCCTTTTCTCCAAAACAGCTAAAATTTGCTGCAATCTAGCATTATCCACACCAGTAGTAGTGCGGCGAGGCGAACCAAAACTTGCAGGGCTAACTAACGCCTGAATTTCCACTAAAATCGGTCGAGTTCCTTCACAAGTAACAGTCGTCGAAGTACCGGGAGAAAATTCATCTCTGTTCCCTAAAAACAACTCCGACGGATTATCTACTTCTCGCAAACCGTTGGCTACCATTTCAAAAACACCGATTTCGTGAGTCGCGCCAAAACGGTTTTTCATCGATCGCAAAAGTCGATGAGAAGCAAAGCGATCGCCCTCAAAATACAGTACAGTATCTACCAAATGTTCCAAAACCCTCGGCCCCGCCAAAGCTCCATCTTTCGTAACGTGACCGACAATAAATAAAGTAATATTTTCCCTTTTCGCAACCTGCA
The DNA here is from genome assembly GCF_036700365.1 of Microcoleus sp. w2-18bC1. NCBI lineage: Bacteria > Bacillati > Cyanobacteriota > Cyanophyceae > Oscillatoriales > Microcoleaceae > Microcoleus > Microcoleus sp. w2-18bC1. The sequence continues at coordinate 45,867 of NZ_JAUBOS010000005.1, read as the reverse complement.
TCAAAGCAGACGTACATTCCCGCACCTGAGCCACCGAACCCGGAGCGGATGTTAAACTAGCAAAATAAATAGTTTGGATACTGTCAATCACCGCCACATTCGGTTTCAGCGCTTCCAACTCCCGCAAAACAACTTCTAAATCCGTCTCTGGAAGCAAGTAGAAATTCTCCGCTGAATTGTCCTCGGAATCCCTTTTAGCTTCCCCGTTACTGCCAGATTTATGCCCGCCGTTGCTTGACAAATCAACCGGATTAGCGACGCCCAAACGCTGCGATCGCAACTTCACCTGCTGGCCGGACTCCTCCGCACTCACATACAGTATCCGATCCTTGCGGGCCAACATATTCGCCACCTGCAACAGCAGCGTCGATTTGCCGATTCCCGGTTCCCCCCCAATCAACACCAGCGAGCCCGGAACAATCCCCCCTCCCAAAACTCGATCGAGTTCCCCGTAACCAGAAGGCCAGCGAGACTGAGTTTGGTCGGAAATCTGCGATAATCTGAAAGATACCCTTGGTTGACCCTTCGACTTATCAGGGGGCGAACCGCCCACTGTCTTAGTTGTCACCCCAGTTAAACCAGCCCGCGGCACACCAGCAGTAGGTTGCTCTAACTGCTCGTCAAAAGAATCCCACTTCTGACAGCTAGGACATCTGCCAAAATATTGTGGTGAATCATAGCCGCATTCCCGACAAATATATTGTATTCGAGGCTTAGGCATTGTTTTATGATAAATAGTCACCCTTAAAATTTAGAAAAGTCTGAGTTAAAGCAATTATCAAGCTTTCAGACCGATCACCGCCCATGATTCAATTTGTGTCTTCTATGATAGGGTACAAAAAAATAACATTATCTGAAATGTAACTTAAGGAGTGCTCGGTAACTTGGAAAACCATAAAGAAAAAATTCTGGTAGTCGATGACGAAGCCAGTATCCGCCGCATTCTGGAGACTCGCCTTTCCATGATTGGCTACGATGTCGTCACCGCAGCTGACGGCGAAGAAGCTCTCGAAACATTTCGCAACACCGAACCCGACTTAGTGGTTTTGGACGTGATGATGCCGAAGCTAGACGGTTATGGCGTCTGTCAGGAGTTGCGTAAAGAGTCAGACGTACCGATCATCATGCTAACTGCTTTGGGAGACGTAGCCGATCGCATCACCGGTTTAGAATTGGGTGCCGACGATTACGTCGTCAAACCTTTCTCTCCCAAAGAACTCGAAGCCCGCATCCGTTCGGTACTGCGGAGGGTTGACAAAAACGGCGCATCGGGAATTCCTAGTTCCGGAGTCATCCACGTCACCAATATTAGGATTGACACCAACAAGCGCCAAGTTTACAAAGGCGACGAACGAATTCGGCTCACTGGCATGGAATTCAGCCTGTTAGAACTGCTTGTCAGCCGTTCTGGAGAGCCTTTTTCCCGATCAGAAATTTTGCAGGAAGTGTGGGGATACACGCCAGAACGCCACGTAGACACCCGCGTAGTGGACGTTCACATCTCGCGGCTGAGGGCAAAGTTGGAAGACGACCCCAGCAATCCCGAATTAATTCTCACCGCCCGTGGCACCGGTTATCTCTTCCAGCGAATTGTCGAAATTGGAGAAGTAGGATAAAGTCACTTGGCAGTTGGCAGTTGGCAGTTGGCATTAGTTAAATTACCAACTACCAATTACCAATGACCAATGACTAATGACTAATGACTAATGACTAATGACTAATGACTAATGACTAAATCTGATCCCAATAAAGTTTTGCGGCAATTGCCCTTAGTTGCAGGAGGGTTAGCAGGTACGCTGCTAATGGTAAATCGGTTGCTGACAGAGCAAATTACAGATTCTCAAGCTCGATCGGACGCTTTGGGAGTAATTATCAGCGCTTTGCTGATTTTAACAGGTTTGCTGTGGCAGCAGGTGCAAGCGCGATCGCCCGATTCCGTAAAACTTATCGGCGAAGAAGGTTTTGAATTTGCGCCGGATTTGCCGGATGCCGTGAAAATAGAATTAGCCTGGGCGTCGCGTTTGCTGTTGACAAATACCGCCACAAGGTCGATCGTCATTGTGTATCAGGGAAAAGTTTTATTGCGACGCGGTATTTTAGGCATCAATCCCGAAGTCAAACCAGGACCGATTTTGCAGCGAGTTCTCGACAAAAATAAACCAGTTTATTTAGTAAATCTCAATATTTATCCCGGCAAAATTGAATTTGACTATTTGCCAGAAAATACCCAAGGAGTCATCTGTCAACCTATCGGCAGCCAAGGCGTTTTAATCTTAGGTGCTAACGCGCCCCGCAGCTATACAAAACAAGATGAAAACTGGGTTGAAGGCATTGCCGACAAACTAGAAAATACCATCAATCGATTTTAGATTTTAGATTTTAGATTTTAGATTGTGGATTGTGGATTGTGGATTTTAGATTTTAGATTTTAGATTGTGGATTGTGGATTTTAGATTTTAGATTTTAGATTGTGGATTTTAGATTGTGGATTTTAGATTTTAGATTGTGGATTTTAGATTGTGGATTTTAGATTTTAGATTTTAGATTGTGGATTGTGGATTTTAGATTGTGGATTTTAGATTGTGAATTTTAGATTTTAAATTGTGGATTTCACAATGCCAGACCGCGTCTTGGTGCGCTCCTCTTCGAGGACTGCGCTAACGACGGATTTGCATCATTCTCGGTGTTTGCTATCGGCAATAAACAAGATTTATTACCGATATCTTTTGAAAAGAAGAAGAGCCAGCGCTGCACCCAACGAAATTTCCAGGGTTTGAGGGTCTTCTTAACCACCAAGACGCGGGCGGCGTGTACAGGGCGCACCTTAATCCTCAACAAGACTTTCCGGGTGCACCTAGCGCACCTTACTAGCTCACAAATCGCAACTCAAAACTCAAAACTACTACCGAGCCCAGTCAGTACCGCGCCACAGCGTAAAAAACAAAACACTAGAAATTAGCGCGCCCAGTAGCCACTTAATAGCATTTTTAAATAACCCCAAGCGCTGACTAGACTGAACCGCAGCACTTTGCGTCTGTAACCTTTCCTTAGCCGGGGTAATTCTCGAAAGAATTTGCTCTTTCAATTGCTGTGGGTTTTGCGTATCCGCTGGTACTCCCAAACGGGTAAGTTCCCCGGCCAAATTCCTTAAATCTTCAGGACTACCCTTATTCAGCCGTTCTTCCACCTGCTGCAACTGAGCTAATTGTTGGTTTGCTTGAGTAGTAATTTGCTGGTTGTTTTGGTTGTTGACGTAGATAGTGCCAAAAATTCCCAAAGGCAGCATCAACAGAAAAAGCAGACCTAGCAGCAGACACACCCAAGACAAAACCTTCAAAAAAACGTCTTCCAAGGCTCTGCGATCGTATCCTTCGCCAAAAAATATCAGCGCCATTGCCAGTAGAGGAACTGGCACTCGTTCCACTACAGCCCCAATCGTCTGCAATTCCCAGAGGCGATTACCAAAATTTGCTGGTATAAGAACTGCAATTGTATCTAATACAGACAAAATTAATAGACCGTAGCCAATCCAACGCAGTCTGTAGATAGAAAAACCTTGTTCGCCTTGTAAGTCATTCATAAAATAATCAGAGTTGTTGTTAAGAAAAATCTCTCTTGACCCCGCTCAAGAACGGATACAAGCTCCCGACAACAGTCGTGGAGAGTCAAAAATTTTAGACTCTTGTTCAAGCTTCCAGATTCACCTGTGGAGTAAAGCTAAAAGCTAAAAGCTAAAAGCTAAAATCTACTGAATCGAGTCAAGGATCGGGGAATCGCGGTTGCCACCACTCATACCAAGAAACCCAAGCATTCTCTAGAATTTTTTTGGCATCTTCTGGAGTTGTTTTATCCAAAGGCACAGACATCTGAGTCCACAAACAGCGCCGGTCTTGAATATTTCCCCTACCTAACAACCAAAACAGAATACGGTTTGGCTGCCAATCGCGAGTATTTCGATTATATCTAAACTGTTGGGAAGTTACTGTAGCACTGCCATTAGGATTGATACACGAACTCAAATACAGTCGATTTTGCTGTTGCAAAATTCCGTGAAACCCCGCGCCTTGAGTGTTTGCCAATGCTAGTTTAACAGGATACGACTTGAGAATAGTATGTCCTTTCATCATACCTTCCACATCCCCAATGGTGTTTACCGCATAGCGCATCTCTATTTCTAGATCCATGCTATTTTTTTGATATTCATATTTCCTGGCAGCTTTGAATTCTGAATTTTCCTTAATTTCCAGAAGCGCGCTCTTGTTTAGTTTCCAATCGGCTAGAGGCACCGACTCGGGAAACTCAAACGGGGTTGCCACATTCTTGCCATCCGATGGATAGAAAACCAATTTTCCGGCAACCAACAAAACGCCTCCCAAAGTAACAGCCAACAGGGAAAGCCTAAGTGGTTTCCAAGAGGTAATAGCCATTAGCAATTCTGTCCTTCCTGATTTGGGGGTTGGTCTTTCAAAATTGCGAACCAGCAGAATAACCCGAAAATAAATACAGCAATCATCGAAAATATTACCGAACCATTTCCTTCGTGCCAGTATTTAAATGCTTCTGGTTTAGATAGCGATACCAGCACTGCCAGGAGACCAACTCGCGCGGCATTAACTAGAAATGCAGTAATTATGGCTACGAATGGCAATACAATTTTCTGACCCGTAGTGGTAGGAAACATCAGTAAGAAAACCAGAGCTAGTCCTAACAATTGTAGCATCGCATTTACGCCGGAACAGCCGTGATACACTTCCACGCTGCCCTTTTCCAGGATGAGAAAAACCCCTTTCCGCACCACTTCAAATCCTATATAGTGCAGGAGGAAAGCTGAAAATTTTGCTGTTAATAGGGCGACATCAACGAAGACTCCGATTAATCCGGGAGGAATAGCTGTATAGCCAAGAATTAGAAGTTCCTGCCAATATTGTTTCAGTCCTTTTGTGCCGGAAGCGAGCAATGCAAGACTGATTCCTGACAAAAAAGGCGTTGCTCGGATGAAAAAGTCGTATCCAGATATCGACGAGCTTTTTAGCAAAATTAAAGCAATTAACGATGACCCAAAGACGCTGGCGAAAATTCCGCTTTCAAAAGTTAAGGATTCGTGCCTTTCCCAAATTAAAAATGCTACGACTCCCCAAAAAAGTAACATTGTACCGAACAGGTCAGTGTCGTTTGTTCTGGAAGTCAGAGTTAGGTGTATGGCAATCAAACCGGAGGCGATGCCTAACAGCCAGTATTTAGGTTCTTGGATGTGCTTGAGCGAGTTTATTTCGGTCATTGCTGCTTTTTGTTTTTCCTAAAAGCTTCTAAAAGGCTTAAGCTTGTAACTCTATTAAAATTATCAGCTACAAACACTTAAATTTATGCGTTTGGGATGATTTTTCACTAAATCTTCACAAAGATTGACAAGAGCAAATATGTGTGATATCTACCTTCACCTAATTCAATCTGAAGTTAGGAGCAAAGACAAAAGAAAACTGATTTTTTAACTCGGATCGATCGCACTTAACGAAAGATTTTCCTCCGTCAAACCCGGTTTCTGCGCCAAAAGTTAAAATGTAAAGCTTGAAGGCAAGACAGAAACCTTTCTGGACGCACTCTTGAGCTGAAAAACCAGTTTTTTAGTGGTTCTGGTTCGTGGTAGCCCGTGCGTCCATGAGTAGATTAGTTAGAGTAGACTTTCCGGTAGTAAGTTTGATATTCCTCCGAAAGCAGGGGTTCCCACCACTCCCGATGGGCTAAGTACCATTCTACAGTCTGTCGCAAACCTTCTTCAACTGTTACTGAGGGAGTCCAACCTAACTCGGTTTTAATTTTGGTGGCATCGATAGCATAACGCCGATCATGCCCGGCTCTGTCTTTGACAAATGTGATCAATTGTTCGCAAGGACGGGCGGGTAAATCAGAAGCTAATTCGTCCATTAGCTGACACAGCATTCTGACTAAATCGAGATTTTTGACCTCGTTGTTGCCACCAACATTGTAGGTTTCCCCAGGCTGACCACGGTGAATAACGGCATCTAAAGCGCGGCAGTGGTCGAGAACGTAGAGCCAATCTCGCACGTTTTGACCGTCGCCGTATACTGGCAGCGGTTTGCCCAATAACATATTGATGCACATTAATGGAATGAGCTTTTCTGGGAAGTGATAGGGGCCGTAATTGTTGGAACAGTTGGTGATAATTGTCGGGACGCCGTAGGTGTGGAAATAGGCGCGGGCGAGGTGGTCGCTGCCAGCTTTGGAGGCTGAGTAGGGACTGTTGGGCGAGTAGGCGGTTGTTTCTGTGAAGGCTGGGTCATCGGGGCTGAGACTGCCGTAAACTTCGTCGGTAGAAACGTGGAGGAAGCGCATTTGTGCTTTGAGAGATGCCTCATCAATTGCTTCAAAATGCTTGCGGAAGGCTTCTAACAGTGTGAAGGTTCCGACAACGTTGGTTTGAACAAAGGCGGCAGGCCCGATAATTGACCTGTCAACGTGGGATTCTGCAGCAAAGTGGGCGACTGTGGTGATGTTTTCTTCTTTGAGCAAGGTATCGACTAAGGTTCGATCGCAAATATCCCCCTGCACAAACCGAAAATTTTCGCCTCCTTCCAAAGTTGTCAGGGTTTGTCTGTTTCCGGCGTAGGTTAAAGCGTCGAGTACGACTACTCGATCGCCCGGATAGCTGCTGCACCAGTGATGCACAAAATTCGAGCCGATAAATCCAGCCCCGCCCGTCACCAACAATCGGCGAGGAGCTCGCTCAATGCCTTGAGTCGCGTTGTCTGTCATAAAAATAAGAGTTATTCCAATAACTAAGCCTTTACAAAAGTAGCCTTAAAAGTAGTTTGTCACCAACTGTTTGCCACTCTGTAATTAAAATTTCTACTGTCTCACCTCAGATTTTGTAATTTGGGCGCGATCGAAGTATTGGTTCACAAAACTTGAACTTCTACCGAGCTGTTAGTCCAAATGCTTACAGAATAAGCATTTCAGATGTGTAATCTGGCAATTTTAAATTTGAATTGTGTGAGGCTATAGCTGACTTTTGCGATCGATCCTCGATATGGGCGGCGCGCAGAGTTGATACATTTGTAAAGAGCTGTTACCATTAATTTTTTAATTATCCTTTACAATCTGCACAGCACCATGAAGAAGTTTCAAGTGTTAGCTGGCATTGCTTCCGTCGTCGCGATCGCAAGCAGCATCGCCATAGGTGACGCCGCATCTGCTTTCCCCTGTTCCTACAGCAAATCAGGGGCAGCTAAATCTGGTTCTGCGACAACGATCCTAGGTTCTGGCGGCTCGGAGCGCATGAATCCGTGGAAATCATACAAAACAGCAGCTCTCGGTTTCCTAGGTTTGGCTGGAGTTTTGGGTGGCGGAGCGGCCTACATGAGCTACCGTGCCGGCAAGCGCGCCTCTGCTGCTTGCGCTGCGATGACCGATAATTTTGAAGTTTTTGAAGAGTCGGCTCCGATCGCAGATGCAGGTGTTTCTGGACACATGGAAGTTCCTGCCTTGCTCGATTTGACGGCGGCGGGTGCTGTAGCTGAGTCAGCAGATGCGGTTGCAGTCGTTCGCGAACACCCAGAAGCTCCAGGCGGCGAGCTGGATTTGCCAGTTTCGCCAGGTGCTGAGTTGAGTTCTGAAATTGCGATCGAACAAGTCCAAAGCGCGATCGTCAAATAGTTATCTCAAACCAAAGTATTCGCTTAGCGCACCTCCAATCTTCTAAGATTGGAGGTTTTTTGAGTGGAAATTATCTAGCCTACAATTTCTTGTCCGGGCATCGCGAAGCACTGCCAACAATAGACAGATGAATCGATAGCACACAATCTCATATTTCGGCAAAGCAAAGGAACGCCGAATTAAGCTAAATAAAAAAAACTCTGGCTACAATCATCAATCTCATAGCAATTATTAAAAGTCGCCGCTCTCCGTCAGGACAATGCTGTGCCGTTTCCCTACTGTATTTGAACTGTATTTGATCCGATTGAAAACTGTTATAAAATTAGATGAGTCAAAGCGAGACAGTACGCTGCCGAGGCGATCGCTCAAAATGCCCTCGATATCAATCTGAGGTTAGACGGCAAGAGTGCAAATCGCCTGCTATCGTTGGAAATATAGCCCTACAGATTACAACTAGAGGTTATTATGAATGCTTGGCGCGATCGATTCAATCAATTTACAGGTAAAACTAGATTGGCAGTTTGCCGGGTGTTCGTTCACCTAACAGGCGAAGAAGTTGCACCGCTGTTAGGACTTCTCAATCGCACCGCCAGAGAAGCAATTGATGCCGATGGCGACATAGCAGTTTTAGGAGAAGGTCTTGTAGAAATTTGCAATCACCTGTTGCAGTACGACAACTACTGGCAAGCAGCCGCCAATGAAGGCGATGTTTTTTGGAATGAAGGCGAAGCCGGCGATTATGTGGATGAACTTTTCACTGATTCAGCCGATCGCTATCTCAGCGAGCCTCAATACAGTACATCTGTTTACGATAAAAAATCCCCCTTGTCTTTGCCGGTAACTAGAAATGTGGTGGTGATGCTGACAGTTGCTTATGAAGGCGAAGTTCCTGCCCTAGAAACTGACCTCGCTGACATCAGCGCGCTTAAAGTCGGTTTAAAAGCACTGATTAATTTACATTACCAAGAAAGGCTCCGAGCTGTGCAAGTTCACTTTTCTCCCGCACAGTTGGGAGACGAACTTACCAACGACCAAGTGTTGGTCAATTTCCCAGAACTTATTCCCCTTTAAGGAAGGAGTAATTAGTTATTAGTTATTAGTTATTAGTTATTTGCTACCAATGCGCGCTGCCCCATGCGCGATGCCCAATGCCCAATTACCAATTACTATTTATGATGCTGCGAAGACTGACAATTTATTTAATGGCTTTAACTTTTTTATGGACGGCAACCGCCTGCGGTTCTCCTAGTAGACAAACTTCTACAAATCCTGCTGGCAATCCAAATATTAACACAGTGCGTCCTGCACCAAACAATAACTTGGCTCAAGGTCAATATCCTGTACAGCAAGCTACCTACGACGATGCGGATGGCGAATACAGTTTGATGTTGCTGAATACTCCCGCCGGCAGTCCCCCAGTTTACCGGACTAGGGATTTGCAAATGGCTCGCTTAACAGATGAAGAAATATCAGCAGGCAAGAAAAGTTATCTAAACTTGGATAACAATCAAGCGGTTTTGCATTTGACAGAAGATTTTAAAATTGAGTACGTCCACAACGTTACCGAAACTGTTCCTAATCCTCAAACCGGTCAGCCACAAACCGTAGTAGTACGGCAGCAATCTGGCTTCTGGGCGCCGTTTGCTGGAGCTGTTGCCGGTCAGGCGATCGGCAGTTTGTTATTTAGACCGCAATATTATATGCCGCCAGTCTATCAGCCGGGAATTATGACAGGATATGGCGGCTATGGCAATACTTACGGTCAAGCTGTTAACCAATATCAAACTCGCTACCGAACTCCGCCTCCAGAGGTGAGAAACCGTCAAGTTTTAAGGACAACCGGCCGCCTGCGATCGCCCACATACAACCAGCCAGTAAGACCCTCAGTACGTCCAAATGGCAATCGATCGACCGGTTCGGGTTACGGTGGCAGCACTTTGAGGCGATCGCCGCAGCCACGTCAAAATCAAAACAAGCGGCAGCCAAGTTTTGGTAGTGGCAGGAATTCTCGTCAACCGAGTCGGAATCGCTCTTTCGGGAGTAGAAGGCGCTGAGTTGAAGATGGCAAAAATCAGCAAATGACATCGGTAAAAGTTGATTTTATATATTCTCCCGATGCCACGCCGCCGCAGGTAGGGAGAGTGAAAACTTTGGAATAATTGATTTAGCCTTCTCTGTTTCCCCCAGACCAAAAAAATATGTGATTTAATTTCTACATTAGTATGTAGGTGACAATATGTCTTCTTCACAACCCCCGTCAGGGGAAAGAAATCCTCTAGGATTGGATGAATTGATTGCTATCTTGGTTGCCTTCGGCACGATGGGAGCAATTTTATTTTGGGTAACAGGTAAAAATCCCGATCGATTGAATGCCAGAAATTGGCAATTTCCAGCCGTTTTTTCTCAGCCTGCTGTTACGCCCGCGACTCCGGGAATATTAACGCCAGAATCGCCAAGTTCGGATTTGCGATCGCCTGCTGCAACCCCCGTTCCGTTAAAACAGGATGTCGCACCTGTTGCACCTTTAGGGCCGATTTTACCGGAAAATCCTCCCGTGGGTGTAATCGTTGTTCCTCCCAAGCCAATTGCGCCATCGACTCCCAATCCAGCAATTACCCAACCCAAAGCCGATAAACCCAAAGCCGATAAACCCAAAGTTGGGCCCGTTAGATTCTCCGATGTTCCAGACAAATATTGGGCGCGTCCGTTCATTGTCGCTTTAGTCGATCGCAAAATCTTTACTGATTTCACCGACAGCAAATTTCGGCCCGACGAACCGATGACGCGAGCCGAACTAGCACGCTTGATTCAGCGAATGTCCGACGACAAAAAGCCGATCCGAAAACCGATTGATTTTAAAGACGTAAAAGACCAAAGTCCTGTCGCTCCGGCGATCGACCACACCGTCACAACTGGATATCTTAAAGGATACCCAAACAATGAGTTCCGTCCCGACAAAAATATTCCCCGTGTCGAAGTCATCGCAGCTTTAGCGAGCGGTTTGAGCCTGAAACCATCAACAAAAACAACCAAAAGTTTACAAGTTTATACAGACAGGGCAAAAGTGCCGAAATGGGCAGTTAACAAAGTAGCAGCAGCCACAGAAGCTGGCATTGTTGTCAACCACCCGAAGCGCGCACTTTTGCAGCCGAATAGAACAGCAACTCGCGCTGAAGTAGCCGCCATGATTTACCAAGCTATGGCCAAAAAAGGTCAAGTACCTGCTAAGTCTTCTGAGTATGTTGTGAAGCCTGTAAAGTTGTCCAAGTAATATTTTAGGGGCGATGCTCAGAGCAACGCCCCCAATAACATTTAATCGCTCTTGTTTGTAGTCAGGACTGAAGCCCTCACTACGAAGCACCTAAATTAATCTTGAAACACCATAATGCTGCCCGAATAGCAAGCTACCCAAACCTGATTAGTTTCCGGATCGTAAGTAATCCCGATCGGACTTGAATTCACCTTCACTGTTTGCAGCACTTTCATATCACTCGTCCTAACTTTGCTAACAGTATTCGAGAAATAGTTGACCACATAAAGCAGTTTTCCCTGATCGGAAATAGTCATGCTGCGAGGTGCTTTTCCAGTCGAAACTTTGTCCACCACTTTACCCGTTTTTAGGTCAATTTTTGCCACGTTTCCTTCACCATTTAAAGTGGCATACAAATACTTTTCGTTGGGATCGATCGTCAAATGACGCGGCGCATTGCCAATATTTCTCAGCCATTCTACCGAAAAGTCTATCAGATTGACTTTCGCAATATTGGAAGAACCCATGATGGCAACATAGGCATTTTTTGAGTCGGGAGTGACAACAATACCCCGAGGATATGCACCCAGTTTCACTCGCTCGATTTCGATATTTTTATTGATATCAACTACGCTCAAATCCCAACTGCACCAATTGCTAGCGAGGGCGAAGCGATTGTCAGGCGAAACAGCATTGAATTTGGGAACTGCACCGACAGGAATTACCTTTTCTATTTTCAAAGTTTGGGTATTGATGCGGTACAGAAAACTTTGGTCGTGTTTTGCCGCTGGAGAACACCTGTCGGTTCCCGGATTGCTAAACCCCGATCCGTACATTTTGTAGTTGGAGACGTAGGCATATTTTCCATCGGTTGAAAAAGCAGCTTCTACGGGAGAGCCTTTATAATTGCCTTTGAATTTAGAAAAGCCGAACTTCGACAAGTTTACTGTATCAGGAATAGTCTTGACTAATTTAAAGTTCCTGTCGTAAACTGTGATTGTGTGGCGGTACATCATGTTTTGAGCAAAAAACAAGCCGTCTCCCGAATAAACTATTGATTTTGGCGATATATTGCCATAAATTGTTTTTTTCAATGTCATTTTTCCTTGAGGGTTGTCTGGAGGATTTACTAGCTTTGTGGATGGTAATTCACTTTCTTTGTCCTCGGAATTTTCAGTTTTAAATGGTGGCAAAGATGGTTCTTGAAATAGAGGTTTTTGGGGCTGATTTTTAGTTGGATCTTCTAGTTCGTTTGTGTTTTCTGTGGTGGTAGGAGATGGCGAAGATTTATCGACATTGGGCGAGATTTTTTTCGCAGCTTCCATGCTGGCGTCTTCCGGCTTACCTTTCAGTGCTGACAAGGTTTTAGGGCCAACAATTCCGTCAACTTTCAGGTTGTTCTCTGCTTGAAACTTTTTCACAGCAGCCTGGGTGAGAGAACCGTAAAATCCTGTAGCCTTACCGCGAAAATAGCCTGCGTTTTGTAGAGTTTTCTGGAGTTCGGCTACTTCCGGGCCTGAATCACCTTTTTTGATGGCGAGTGCGGGATTGACTAAGTTGAAAATTGTGAGAGCGATCGTAAAGAAAAGTAAAGCAGAAGAGGCTAAATTCAGGTGCCTTTTTGAGTGGGTCGATCGAGTTTGACCCGCAGCCGTTTCCCAAGTTTCAGCTAAATGTAGGTAGGCCAGTCCGTCCATAGTTTTTACCGGGTATTTTTGGTGCTATGATACACCAGTTAACTTTGATGAAAGAGAGAATCTTATTATAATCAAACTTAGGGTAAAATCTCCAAGCAGTTTTTAATGGTGTAAGCAAGTAGGAGCGATCGACAATGTGGAGTGGGGAACAAACAACCGCAGAATCAACGACAAAAGAATCCCGCCAGACTTTGCTGTGGGACGATAACGGGGGACTTTGCCAGCGGGCTTGGGTAGAAATCGATTTAGCAGCTTTAACTCACAATGTAAAACAGCTTAAAAAACTCTTATCTCCCGATACAGAACTGATGGCAGTTGTGAAAGCGGATGCTTACGGGCATGGTGCTGTTGCAGTCAGTCAAACAGCATTGCAAGCAGGTGCTAGTTGGCTGGGAGTGGCGACAATTCCCGAAGGAATAGAATTGCGAGAAGCTGGGATAGAAGCGCCGATTTTGCTGTTGGGGGCAACCCATACAGCCCCACAGGTAAAGGCGATCGCCCATTGGCACTTGCAGCCCACTATTTGTACTGCCAAACAAGCCCTAATTTTTTCGGAAGTTCTCGCCGATATCAACCAATCTTTGCCAGTTCACGCTAAGTTGGATACGGGAATGTCTCGCTTGGGTACACCCTGGCAGGAAGCTACAGAATTTGTGCAATTAGTCAAGCGGTTGCCCAATTTAAAATTAGCCAGTATTTACTCTCACTTGGCGACAGCCGACAGTCCAGATCCCGCAGTTATGAGAGAGCAGCACCAGCGGTTTCAACAGGCGATCGAGCAAATTAAAATAGTAGGAATTAACCCTCCTCGCCTCCACTTGGCAAACTCTGCTGCCGCCCTCGCTGACCCGGATTTGCACTACGATTTAGTGCGAGTCGGTTTAGCTACCTACGGTCTTTATCCAGCACCTCACTTACAGTCGAGATCCAATTTGAAGCCCGCAATGCAGGTAAAAGCTAGGGTAACGCAGGTGAAAACAATTGAAGCAGGAACCGGCGTCAGTTACGGCTATCAATTTATAGCTCAGCGGCAGACACAGATTGCCGTAATTGGTATCGGCTATGCAGATGGTATTCCGCGCAATCTTTCTAATAAAATGCAGGTTTTAGTCAGGGGTCAATTCGTGCGGCAAGTGGGCGCGGTGACGATGGATCAGTTAATGCTGGATGTAACTGACATTCCAGATTTAGAAGTCGGTGAAGTGGTGACGCTGTTGGGCAAAGATGGGGAATATCAAATTACTGCTGACGATTGGGCCGCGACTTTAGGAACTATTTCGTGGGAAATTCTCTGCGGTTTTAAACACCGATTGCCCCGCGTAGCAGTACACTATTAACAATAGTCCGGCAGGGGTTTAAACCCCTGCCTCATAGCTAAAGTCGGTTGAAACCGACTCAAGATTTTGAGCGAGTAAATTATTGATTTTAGTCCTCTTTGAGAAGACTTTAGCTATGAGACAGGGGTTAAAAACCCCTGTCGGACTCTCCGACTTATGCAGAAGACTGAGACTGCGTTTACCAATGCCCAATGCCCAATGCCCAATTCCCAATTCTCAATTTCCAATTCCCAATTCCCAATTGATATGACAGTTATTCAGAAGTTTTTACCAATAGCCCAAACCTTCTATTCTCAGCTAAATGCAGAAAGAACACAAGCCTTGGAACTAGCCCAAGAATTCTCGAAAAAATTCGTAGAATTGGGGTTTAAAATTGTACCTCAACTGCTGTGGGCGATCGGCATTTTGTTAATTACGCGATTTGCGATCAACTTTGCGGGGCGCGTGACTCGCCGTGCACTGAGTCGCACCGAAGCCACGCTGCGGAAATTCTTAGTTCAAGCTGCTGAAATTACGATTTTGGTAGTGGGAGTAGTCGCCGCTTTGAGTCAGTTGGGAATTCAAACTACCAGTGTGGTTGCGGTGGTGGGTGCAGCGGGTTTGGCCATTGGTTTGGCGTGGCAAAATACTTTGTCGCACTTTGCTGCTGGGGTAATGTTGATTAGTTTGCGACCCTTTGAAGTCGGAGATGGGATCGAAGCTGGCGATGTTAAGGGAGTGGTGGACAGCATCGGGATTTTTTCAACAACTGTGGTGACAGACGATCGCATAAAAATTATTGTCCCGAACAATCAGTTGTTTAACGGTACACTGAAAAATACAACGGCAATGGGAACGAGGCGAGTAGACTTGAAGATTGATATTGGCGATCGGCCAATTCGTCCAACTGTAGCTGAGTTATTAGAAATTGCCCACTCTCACCCGCTGGTGCTGGAGAATCCGCCCCCGACTTGTTTGGTAGCCGAGATTACTCCCGATACAACTATTTTATCTCTCCGACCTTGGTGCGCGTCGGTGGCCTACGAACAAGTGCGATCGCAAGTTCAACAATACGTCAAAGAGGCAATGGATGCCGACCAAAATCAAGAACCATAGATATCTCTCTAAAATCTCAAACCCAAAATTGATCCGAGGTATTTCCCATGAGCAAGTGGTATCCCCAGCAAATTTTGCAAGAACCCGGTGTCAGAATCACTGCCACCGAGAAACAAACAATTCTTAGCAAATTTCCGCCTCCCGACGACAACGGTCAAATCTATGCCGACGGGGTTTTTGAAGGCGGTGGCGTGCGCGGAGTTGCGTTTTTAGGAGCACTCAGGTGCTGCAGCGATTTGGGCATCAACTGGCGAAAATTGGCCGGCACTTCTGCCGGTGCAATTACTGCGGCAGTATTGGCAACCGACTTGTCAATTGATGATTTAGAGGAAATTTTAGGACAGCTCGATTACAGCCTATTTTTAACTCAAAAAAACAGTCCTCTAATTTTAAACGGCGACCCCGCCGACGACTTGCAATCTCCTGCTTGGACGCTGCTTTTCTTAACAGTTAGCCGTCAGATGGGAGAATATTCGGCGCAGCCATTCCGGCAGTGGCTGGAAGCAATGCTCGGTCGAGGTAACTTGCACACTTTTGCCGATGTCAAACAAATCGTAAAAGACCGGGAATTAAAAGTAGTAGTATCGAACCTTACTCGCGGTGAAATGTTGGTGCTGCCCGACGACTTACACCGACGCGAATCGACGGATTCCGATCCTTTGTACGAGCAGTTGCGACTCAAAAGCGCTGAACATTTTAGCGTTGCTGAAGCCGTTCGGTTGTCGATGAGTATTCCGCTCTTTTTTGAACCAGGAAAACTCGGCGATGACTTAATTGTAGATGGCGGAATTTTGAGCAATTTCCCCCTGTGGATTTATGACAAACAATCCGTCGGTGCGACTCTTGTGGCACCGCGCTGGTTTACCTTTGGGTTTCGATTAGTCGATACCGGAATTGAGACTAAAGCTAAGATTGATACTCCCCTGTCGATGCTGGCGGCGATGTTCAGAACGATGATGAAAGCAAGAGACCGCTATCACCAGCGAGAAATGGATAAGGGCAGGGTGATTAATATTGATGTGACTGAAGCTGGGGTGACGACGACGGACTTTAATCTCGATGGCGATCGCAAGGCTCACCTGTACCGCTTGGGGTATTTGTATACTAAGAGGTTCTTTTTGAGTTCCAATTTTAGTTGGGAAAAGCACTTGAAGGCCAGGGGCTTTGGGGAAGAGGCTGGAGGTTGATGTCGCGAAAAGTATACAGAGTAAGGGATTGAGGAATTTTTAAATTAGGGGTTGGCAAGAATAAGATGTGTGTGCTATAGTTAGTTACTGTCATCTTGGAGAGGTGGCTGAGTGGTCGAAAGCGGCAGATTGCTAATCTGTTAAGGGTGTTAACATCCTTCGAGGGTTCAAATCCCTCCCTCTCCGTTTTAGAGCTTCTAGGAAAAAATTCCTTTTAATCAAATTTTTGGACGGGATAGAAGCCCATCCCAAAAGAAAATTTTGTGGGATGGGCTTCTAGCCCGTCCCAATTATTTTTGCAGTTCAAGTCTAGTCTAGCCGCAATAATCAACTACTAAATCTAATTCAATGTCTTCATCGCTTCGACAAATTGCCGCGATATAAATGGCAAAATCTCTTCATTCTTGCTATTCTCTTTCCCCTCGGTAAATACAACCAACAAATACGGCCGCAAACCGGATATTTCAATATAAGCAGCATCGTGACGCACTTGACTTGTCAGTCCCGCTTTTGACCACAATTTTGCTGATTCTGGCAATCCCCCGCCTAAAAAACCTGTAACTTGATTTTCGGGATCTGCCTCTAATTCTGCGGGGTCTAAACTGCGTTTCATTAAACCCATCATTTCTTGCGATGCTTGGGCAGAAACAGCTACGCCGCCGATTATACTGTGCACCAAACGCGCCGCTGCATTTGTGGTCAGCATATTTCTATTTTCCATTAATTCTCCCAGACAAGCTCGCTCGCGACCATAGGGGCCGTCACACCATGTTTTCTGATTGACGTTAATATTTTGTAGTTCCGGCCAATCCAATGATTGAAAATAACGGTTGACGATGTTTCGCTGCTGTTTCCAACTTTCAAAGGGGCCTGGTGATAATTCTGGGCCACTGGTGGTGCCGGTGAGGGCGTCTACTACTAAACTGGTGGCGTCGTTGCTGGAATCAACTATCATATCTCGGACGGCGCGTTCTAATTCTGGCGATGTTTGAATCATGCCTTTTTGCGCCCATTCCCAGATGGCAACGAGGTAGAATAATTTGACGATGCTGGCTGGATAAATTCGTTCGGAAGCTCTAGCGCTAAAACCTCGCGGTTGATATTTCCAAAATTCTTCTGCACTCAGGGCGCCGCCTGTATTGACTCGCACTGGGGGATCGTAGACTATCCAGGTAATGGCTATACGATCGCCACTTAATCCTGTAAATTCTGACAATGCGGAGTCTATAATGCTACTGCCGAGGTTTTCTAATTGTTCGTCTTTGTGAAAAAATGTCATGGTTAATGGCTGACGGTTAACGGTTAACGGCTAGCAGCTAATGGCAATCTATCGTTAAATGCGAACAATAAATGCGAACAATTAACAGCACACAATGAGCAATTAGCAATGGCCAATTATCAATTATCTGATGTTGTGGAGTACCGGGCCCGATCGCACATAAATATTTACGATTCCCCAAAGTGCGATCGATTGGCAACTCAAGCAGCGCTGGGGCGACATTTGCGCGTCTTTGACCCCCCCCTAAGACAGAGCGATGTAAACTTGGATACAACGGCTGTGATGGTGCGGCTGTGCGAAGATGATTATCCGGGATGGCTGGATATTCGAGATGTTGAGTTGCTCGCTCCGACAGAAACATTGTACAATCCTCTCGTGGTTTCTGAGACCCAAATAAAGGAAAAATTACCACTTGTAATTACTTTTGCTCGCGAGGCTATGAACCAATCCAATTATTATCTTTGGGGCGGTACAGTTGGGCCGAATTATGATTGTTCGGGCTTGATGCAAGCTGCTTTTGTGGCTGCGGGAATCTGGTTGCCGAGGGATGCTTATCAGCAGGAAGCTTTTACTAAACCTATTAGTATCAGTGCTTTAAAACCGGGAGATTTAGTATTTTTTGGTACGCCTGAAAAAGCAACTCATGTAGGATTATATCTCGGAGATAATCGCTACATTCACAGTTCTGGAAAAGCACAAGGTCGCAACGGTATCGGTATCGATGTTTTGTCGGAGGATGGCGATCTAGTCAGTCAAGCTTATTACCAGCAATTGCGGGGATATGGTAAAGTTGTGGAAAGTTATCAACCTAGTTAGTTGTTGACGGTTGACTGTTGACGGTTGACTGTTGATATTATCGAATAAAAAAATGGACGCTGCATTATTTTTGGAAAAATTGGCGAGACAGCAAGCTGAGGCTGAGGTTGTTCTCGATGTTTCGGTGGTGGTGCCGGTGTATAATGAGGTGGAAAGTTTGCCTCATTTGATTGAGGCGATCGCCTCTTCTATCCAACCATCGGGACTCAGCTATCAAATTATTTGTGTAGATGACGGTTCTAAGGACGGTTCTGCTGAACTTCTGCAGCAATTAGCCAGCACTCGCGATGACCTTTGTGCTGTAATTTTGCGCCGCAATTACGGGCAAACTGCTGCCATGTCGGCAGGTTTCGATCGCGCTCGCGGCCGTGCTATTGTTACCCTTGACGGCGATTTGCAAAATGACCCGGCTGATATTCCGCTGTTGTTGGCAAAGTTAAATGAAGGCTACGATTTAGTTAGCGGCTGGCGCAAAAATAGGCAGGATAATACTATTAGCAGGTTGATTCCTTCTAAAATTGCAAACTGGTTAATTGGTCGCGTTACAGGCGTAACTTTGCACGACTACGGCTGTTCTTTGAAAGCTTATAAATCAGAGTTGGTAGCAGACTTGAATCTGTACGGGGAATTGCACCGCTTTTTGCCAGCGTTGGCGTTTATTGAAGGGGCGAGAATTGCAGAAATGCCTGTGCGACACCACGCCCGCCGTTTCGGTCAAAGTAAGTACGGAATTTGGCGGACTTTTCGGGTGTTGATGGATTTGTTAACTATTTCTTTTATGAAAAAGTTCCTGACTCGACCGATGCACGTTTTTGGACTTTTGGGACTGAGTTCTATGACCTTGGGAACGGTTTTAGGAATTTATTTGACAGTCTTAAAATTGGGTTTTGGTCAAATTATTGGAAATCGTCCTTTGCTGATTTTGGCTGTAGTTTTGCTGTTGACTGGCGTGCAGTTATTTTGTTTTGGTTTGCTGGCGGAAGTGATGATGCGGACTTATCACGAGTCGCAGGGAAAACCGATTTATCGGGTGCGCGAGGTGTTTGGTTCTAAGTAAGGGTTCGATACCAATTATACTCTGCCATAAAAAGAGGGAAAGTTTTGAGTTGTAAGTTAAATAATTTAAAACTCAAAACTCAAAACTATTTCCTAATCTTCAATTCTCTCATCTAAAATCTCAAATTTCAAATCTAAAATTGATTGACTTTTTGAGCTTGTCGGAGAGATGTAATAGTTGCGATCGCGTGTTCGGCGACTGCATCTATTTCGGCTTCGGTATTGAAGCGGCCAATACCAAACCGAATTGAAGCATAAGCTAATTTGTCCGATCGCCCGATCGCTGCTAAAACATGAGATGGAGATATTTTCGCCGAAGTGCAAGCAGATCCAGAAGAAACTGCCGCCGCCGGTTGCAAACCCAACATCAACGCTTGACCGTCAACCCCGGCTACACTAATATTGAGATTCCCCGGCAATCTCTTCGTAGCGTGACCGTTGAGAAAAACATCGCCCAATTCACTCAATTTTTCCCACAAACGCTGGCGCAAATTAACCACTCGTTCTGTTTCCGACGGCATTTCTGCAATTGCCAATTCTACTGCTTTGGCAAACCCAACTATTTGCGGTGGGTAGAGAGTTCCCGATCGCATTCCCCTTTCGTGGCCTCCTCCGTGCATTTGCGGCGCTAGCTGCACTCTCGGTTTGTTGCGGCGCACGTAGAGAGCACCGATCCCTTTTGGCCCGTAGATTTTGTGGGCTGTCAAGGACATTAGATCGATATTCATCTCCTCTACGTCGAGGGGAATTTTGCCGATCGCCTGTGCCGCATCTGTGTGAAAAAGAATGTCATTTCCGCGACAAATTGCAGCAATTTCTGCGATCGGCTGGATGACGCCAATTTCGTTGTTAGCTGTCATCACTGAAACTAAAATTGTCTCGGCCCGAATCGCTTTGATCAAATCGCCTATATCAATCAGCCCGTCGCTTTTCACCGGTAAAACAGTAATGTCAAACCCCAATTTTTGCAAATAGGTACAGGGGTCGAGAATTGCATTGTGTTCGGTTTTTACTGTGATAATGTGCTTTCCTTTACTGAAATAAGCTTCGGCGATGCCTTTGATCGCTAAGTTATTTGCTTCGCTTGCACCGCTGGTAAAAACAATTTCTTCGGGGGAAGCATTTATCGCTTCTGCTATGATTTGTCGTGACTGTTTTACTGCTGCTTCTGCTTCCCAGCCGTAGACGTGGTTGATGCTGGCTGCGTTGCCGAATTGTTCGGTGAAATACGGCAGCATCGCATCAACTACCCGTGGATCTACCGGGGTTGTGGCGTGGTTGTCGAGGTATATAGGACGTACGGACATAGTGCAGTTTTGGTTTGAAAAAGTGTTAGGTTTATTGTAGACGAGCCCCTTGTTCTACTACAAAACTTTATAATTAACATATATTTGTAAAGATTTATGCGAGCTGACATTCAGGGATTAGAAATTACTCTCGGTGAGCTCAAGCACCTCACCGGCGCCGGGCCCGAGCGCGTATACCGGCCGCCGACAGCGACTAAGTTTGCCCGCGAAGCTTTGAAAACTGTCGGTTTAATTGTTTTGGTTCTCATCAGTTGTTGGCTGCTGGTTGCGATATTTCCTAGAGCTTATTTGTGGTGGTTCGCCCTTCACTTCGCTGCGATCGTCGGTTTAATCTGTGAGGATGCGTGGAAAATTCAGTGCAGCCGCCAAAACCCACATTTAATCAATCTTTTTGATGATGTCGATCGCTATAATGGTATAATCAAAGCGATCGAAATTAACGATAGGATAGAAGATGCCGGCAATGTGGCAGTAAAAATCGGCGATCGAGCCAAAGTTATTCAAGCTTTGCAACTAATCAGAGACGATTTAGTTCGAGCTTTGAAAACTGAAAGAATTCTTAGGGAAAACAAAAAATTTGTCGCTACTAACTCAGAATTATTTGCCAATAACTTAAAAAATTTGAATGCCCTCCAAATTAGCGATCGAGCCAGCGAACAGGGGCGATTGCTCAACGAAGCTTTGCAAGTAGCCGTGGGAGTTCAAGCAGAAATGAAAAAGTTGCAAGATCGAAACGCTGCTAATTTTAAAAATGGCAAAAGTTAGTAGCGTCCACGGCTGCGTGCGCCTCTTACCCAGTAGCAATATGCAGCTTACTGAACCGCAACAGGCAGGATGCCTGTTCCACTCGAACTCAAAGACATTTTTAAAATTATGAATTAGGAGAATTGTTAAAAAAATATCATAATTATTGTAAATTTTTTCCTGTTACGTAACAGGTAAGGATATCTTGGAAAGGTGACGTTAACAACCAGGTCAGTATGTCTTCTGCCAAACCCAAGATTATAGTTCTCGATGACGATCCGACTGGTTCTCAAACCGTGCACAGTTGCTTGCTGCTGACACGTTGGGACGAAGACACCCTGCGTTTGGGGCTGCGGGACAAGTGCCCGATTTTCTTCATACTGACAAATACTCGATCGCTAACTCCCGAAAAAGCAGCCTCCGTCACCCGCGAAGTGTGCCAAAATCTAAAAAGGGCGATCGCCAGCGAAAAAATCGAAGACTTCCTAATAGTTAGCCGTTCCGATTCTACCCTGCGCGGTCACTATCCCATCGAAACCGATGCGATCGCCGAAGAACTTGGCCCCTTCGACGCCCATTTTCTAATTCCCGCCTTTTTTGAAGGAGGCAGAATTACCCGCCACAGCGTGCATTACCTAATGGTTAACAGCGTCGCAACGCCTGTACACCAAACCGAATTTGCCAAAGATTCAGTCTTCGGCTACAGTCACAGTTACCTGCCAGACTACGTAGAAGAAAAAACCAAAGGTCGCATCAAAGCTGATGCAGTCGATCGCATTTTACTTGCAGACATCCGCTACGGAAGTTTAGATCGACTGATGGAGATGAAAGACAACCAATGTGCAGTTGTTGACGGCGAAAGCCAAGGCGATTTAGACACATTTGCGAAACACATTCTCGCTGCTGCCAGTCAAGGCAAAAAGTTTTTATTCCGCAGCGGGGCGAGTATTTTAACATCCTTAGCTGACCTCGGCCCGCAGCCAGTAGCAGCCGACGAAATGGCAAAATACGTGAGGGACGGGAAACCGGGTGCAGTAATAGTTGGTTCCCACGTTAAGAAAACTACTGAACAATTGGAACGCTTGTTAAAAGAACCCAATATAGTTAGCATTGAAATAGATGTATCTCACTTGTTAGAAGATTCATCAGAGTATCGCACCCAAATGCTCGATGAAACTCTCGAAAAAGTCCGCACTTCTCATGCCGATGGTAAAACGCCTGTAATTTATACCAGCCGCAAGGAACTCGAATTTGACAATGCAGAAATTAGGTTAAAATTTGGAGAAGCGGTTTCTGCTTTACTGATGGATATCGTGCGGGGACTGCCTACCGATATCGGGTTTTTGATTAGCAAGGGCGGCATTACTTCTAATGATGTTTTGAGTACAGGTTTGTCGCTAAAAAGTGTCAGGCAAATCGGTCAAATAATCGCAGGTTGTTCGGTGGTGAAAACCGATGCAGATCATCCTCTGTTTCCCAATTTACCCGTGGTTTTGTTTCCGGGAAATGTGGGGGATAGCCATGCTTTGGCTACGGTTTACAAGCGGCTGAGCAAGTAGTAGAGCTCGTTGAATCGCAGATTAACGCAGATGAATGTAGCTTCAAGTTAGGGAGTAGAATGTTCATCTGCGGTTCGTCGCTGGGTTTCAATGCTCGATCGAACTTTATGACCATTGCCACTGCACGGCAACTTCAAAAAAATCTCTAGTCTACCTTTGCCTTGCCAAATCCTCCCAAATATGATACGATAGAAAGTCTGTCTGTAAGTCAAGCCGCTCGCCAAACTTAAAAATCGCGTCATCGTTAGGCACTCTCAAAAAAATTAGATTTATCAAAAATAGTTACCTCCGAACTCTACATATAGGGCAAACAGCACCAGAGCTACTGCTATCAGTAGCGTTTGCAGCTTGTACCAGGCTCACTTTTAAAATTAAGTAGAAATTTTCACATAGTAATTTTCAGCTCAAAGGATTAGCATATAAGGGTGACAGAACATTATCATCCCCTAAACTCATTAAAAGATGGCCATTGGTTCAAGCTGATCTGTGGGGCGAGCTTTCAACACCTGCCTGCTGTACGGAATCTCACCTTGGCTTACACCTTAGCAGGCGCTGACTGTATCGATGTCGCGGCCGATCCCGCCGCCGTCGCCGCAGCGAAAGAAGGCCTACAAGTGGCCAGCGACTTACAGGCAAGAACTCAAAACCGCAGGTTTGGCGGCAAAGGGTTGCCGTTGCTGATGGTGAGTTTAAATGATGGGGAAGACCCGCATTTTCGCAAAGCCGAATTCAACCCAGCCGATTGTCCGGTGGACTGCTGGCGGCCGTGCGAAAAAATATGTCCAGCCGAAGCAATAGTTTTTCAGAGTGCTGGCAGTGGTTTTTCCGGGGTGATAGACCAGCAATGCTATGGCTGCGGTCGCTGTCTGCCGATTTGTCCGAGCCAACTAATTTATACTCGTTCTTACGTGTCTGCTCCCGCCGCGATCGCACCTTTAATCTTGCAATCCGGTGCGGACGCCCTAGAAATCCACACGCAAGTAGGCAGAGAGGCAGATTTTGCGCGACTTTGGTCGAGCATAGCTCCCTGGGTCGCTCAACTCAAGGTAATAGCAATTAGTTGCCCCGATGGAGACGGTTTGATTGATTATTTGCGGACACTCTATCAAATAATTTCCCCCCTTCCTTGTCCGCTAATTTGGCAAACGGACGGTAGGCCAATGAGCGGAGATATCGGAACAGGAACTACTAGAGCCGCGGTCAAACTCGGTCAAAAAGTTTTGGCTGCCCAGTTGCCGGGATACGTGCAACTTGCAGGCGGCACTAATGCTCACACTGTCAGCAAATTGAGAGCCGAGGGACTGATGAAGGATGCCGGGAAAAATTCGTCAGATCCCCCTGTTCCATATATTGCAGGTGTAGCTTACGGCAGCTATGCCAGGGTTTTGCTATCGCCAATTTTAGAACAGTTAGAAACAATGCAGACCGATCGAGCCTATGCCGTTCCGGTGGCAGTCGCGCGGCCAGGAGCCGGAGTTCAAACATCTCGGCTACCTCAGCTCGAAGCCGTCCCAGAACTTCTCTCACAGGCCGTAAGTTTAGCTCGTTCTCTAGTTTCCCCGCTCAAAGAATTTTAGTCAGTAGTCATTAGTCAGTAGTCATTAGTCATTAGTTAGTGGTTAGTAGTTAATTCCAACA
Organism: Microcoleus sp. w2-18bC1; assembly: GCF_036700365.1. Taxonomy (NCBI): domain Bacteria; kingdom Bacillati; phylum Cyanobacteriota; class Cyanophyceae; order Oscillatoriales; family Microcoleaceae; genus Microcoleus; species Microcoleus sp. w2-18bC1. Next base: position 21,231 of record NZ_JAUBOS010000005.1, on the reverse strand, counting down.
ACAACTGGCAACTGACACATAACAACTGGCAACTGACAACTGTTAACTGACAACAGACTAAAAAGTTGAAAACGTCACCGAACACATCGAGGCGAATGCAGATTACAGACGACCTCAACAGATTATTAGACATCGTGCCAGATGAGATCCGGCAGCCCTTAGAGCAGCACCCGCAGCGCAACAATCTCATTGAGATTGTCATGGATTTGGGCCGCCAACCTGAAGCTCGTTTTCCATCCTTGGCCGAACCTCTTTCTCAAACACCGGTTTCCAAGGCACACCTCAACTATTGCATCGAGCGAGTCGGCCACTTCGGCGGCGACAATCGAGCCGGTATTGAGCAAACCCTGCACCGAATTAGCGCCCTTCGCAACCGCAGCGGCGAGATTATCGGCTTGACTTTGAGGGTGGGCCGCGCTGTGTTCGGGACGATCGGCATTATCCGCGATTTAGTGGAAACCGGTCAGTCAATTTTGATGCTCGGCCGCCCTGGGGTTGGCAAAACCACGGCCCTGCGCGAAATTGCCCGCGTCCTCGCCGATGACTTGGAAAAACGGGTGGTAATCATCGACACCTCCAACGAAATTGCCGGAGATGGAGATATTCCCCACCCAGCGATCGGTAGAGCTCGCAGAATGCAAGTTTCCCGTCCCGAACTCCAGCACCAAGTCATGATCGAAGCAGTGGAAAACCATATGCCGCAAGTGATCGTGATTGACGAAATCGGCACGGAACTCGAAGCTTTGGCGGCTCGGACGATCGCCGAAAGGGGCGTGCAGTTGGTAGGTACCGCCCACGGGAACCGGATCGAAAACTTGATGAAAAACCCGACTCTGGCAGATTTAATTGGGGGCATCCAAGCGGTGACGCTGGGAGATGACGAAGCAAGACGGCGCGGTTCTCAAAAGACGGTTTTGGAACGCAAAGCACCACCAACTTTTGAAATTGCCATCGAAATGCTGGAACGGCAGCGCTGGGTAATCCACGAGCGAGTTGCAGATTCGATCGACACTCTGCTGCGGGGACGCGAACCGAGCCAGCAAATCAGAAGCATCAGCGAGACAGGAGAAGTAATTATCGAGCAGGAGTCGGCAACTCCCCCCGCGCGGTTTCCGGGGATGGCAGCTTCCAGCAGCCCGGCTGCTGTCTCGGCAATCCGGCCCGTCACACCGATCTCAGGGTGGCGGAGTGCTGGCAAAATGGTGCCGATGCCCGCTCCCAGCGAGAACTTAGCTGCTAAGAGCGCGCCGGTTGCTGAGACTCGGTATTTCGAGCAACTGCTCGAAGAATCCCTGTCCGTTGAGCCTGTACCTAAGCCTGGACGTTTTTCCCAGAATGTCGGCCCTAACGGCGAAGATTTGCCCCTCCACGTTTATCCTTACGGCATACCTCGCCACCAGCTCGAACAGGTGATTTCGACGCTGAACCTGCCGATACTGCTGACCAAGGATATTGAGAGCGCTGACGTGGTTTTGGCTTTGCGATCGAACGTTCGGAACCAGTCGAAATTGAGGCACTTGGCCAAAACTCGCCAAGTTCCCCTGCACACAATTAAGGCAGGGACTATTCCCCACGTAGCGAGAGCTTTGCGGCGTCTGTTGGACATGGATGACCCCGGCACGCCGGAAGTGGCAGACCTCGCCTTATTCGCCCGCAGCGGTTCTTCTGACGAGCTCGAAGCTCTCGAAGAAACCCGCTTAGCAGTGGAGCAAATTGTCATTCCCAAGGGACAGCCGGTGGAACTCCTGCCTCGTTCTCCCAACGTCCGCAAAATGCAGCACGAACTTGTGGAACACTATCACCTGAAGTCCCACAGTTTTGGGGAAGAACCCAATCGCCGCCTGCGGATATATCCAGCTTAAAGTTGGAGATTAGTGCCTTTGAAGGCAGAAGGTAGAAGGCAGAAGGGATATTCTTTTCCTGGCTTCTACCTTCTGCCTTTTGCCTTTTTCCTTTAAGTAGCTGGCAAGTTTCTGATATGATGTGGTGTAACACTGTTATTGTTAAGGCGATCGGCTAAATTCCCAATTTCTACTTCCAAGTTCCCCAATTCCCAATTCCCAATACTTCTACTACACGAGCTTACAAGTTCCCCAATTCCCAATAGTTCAGCTACGCACTTCCCTTCGGCTCCCTGCGGCTTTGCGAACCGACGAGCCGCAGGCTAGCAGCTATGCTCAGCACCAACTCAGTAAAAGTTGCCACTTCCCAAATTATTAAATTAATCTACCTCAGTGGACATGAATGATTCCATAATTCAGCTATTTATAAACTTAATTACTACTGAGATGGGTGTGCGAATTAGAACCCAAGATCGAGCGGATCTGTCTCATAAAATCATGAGTCGGATGAGAGAAAAAAAAATTGCAGAACCAGAACAATATTATAAACTTTTAACCGCCAAAACTTTTGAAAGTAAAAATGAATGGGCAAAATTAGTATTGCTATTAACAACAACTGAAAGTTATTTTATGCGAGATAAAGGACAGTTTGCTCTGTTAAACAGAGTAATTTTTCCTGAATTGATAGACCAGAAAAGAAACTTGCACAAAACATTGGGAATGCAGCCGACACTGCGAATCTGGAGTGCGGGCTGCTCCACCGGTGAAGAACCTTATTCTTTAGCTATTGTTTTAAAACAATTGATTCCCGATTGGGAGCAATGGAAAATATTAATTTTAGGTACAGACATCAATGAAAAAGTAATCAAAAAAGCGCCCCAGGGAGTTTACAGTCATTGGTCGTTTCGCTTGGTTGAACCGCAGATACAAAAGCAGTATTTTCATCAGAGGCAAAATGATTGGGAAATTAATCTAGAATTGCGCGAAAGTGTCAACTTTAGCTGTGTAAATTTAATCAAAGATGAGTTTCCTAATATTTACCAAAATCTTTATAACATAGACTTAATTTTGTGTAGAAACGTTTTTGTGTATTTTGAACATAAGTATATTTCACTGGTACTGCAAAAATTTTCCAAGACACTGAGACCTGGAGGATATTTAATGACCGGTCACGCTGAAGTTTACGGTCAAATTATGAACGAGTTTGAATCCAAGATTTTCCCGGAGTCAGTGGTGTATCAGCGTCGGGATGCAGTACCGGATGAACGCTGTCAAATAGAGTCTAGGGTTGCGACTTTAGGGGAAGCAAACTCGGCATTTCGGGAATTCCCGAAAGCAGATACTATGGGCGATGATAGTGGTGAGTTGCTAACAGGAGAAACTATGCCACCTAGTTTTACTACTAACAGCAATTTTCCAGAGATAGAGATGCCGCCCGTATTAAAAATAAGTAATCTGCTGGGGAATATGCTGCCATCTCCCTATCTGGAGGACGGCTTACCGAACAATGCCGTGTCAGTTACAGAAAAAATAATAGCAGAAAATACTCAAAATCAAACGCCTCAACTGCTAATTTTAGAGGCTAAAAAATTATTTAAAAATCAAGATTATGCTGAGGCTATCAACAAGGCACAAGAGGCAATAGACTTGCAGGGACATAATTTTGATGCTTATTTTTTAATCGCTCAAGTTCAGGCGAATGCCGGCAATTATTCTCAGGCAATAGAATACTGTAATCGAGCTAGAAAAGTAGAGCCGGGATCAGTATATACTGATTATTTACAAGCTCAAATTGCTGAAGAACAGGGTCAATTAGAAACAGCAAAAAATTTATTAAAGAGGACTATTTATATGTGTCCATCTTTTGTTTCAGCTTATATAGAGCTAGGGAATATATACAATAAAGAAGGCCAAGTAAAAAGAGCTCTTAAAATGTACCATTCATCTTGTGAAATCCTGAAAGCGCTGCCGCCAAACACTCCCATAGATTCACAGGGAAAAATGACAGCTAGTCAAGTGCTGATGAATGTTAAAAAAAAATTGTTAAAATTATACAGTAAAGAAACTGTACACTAAAATATGGAAACTAAACCGTATCTTATCTTTGAACAGAACGGTTTTCTCTGCGGTATAGAAGCCTGCTACGTTCGGGAAATTTTCTTTCTGCCGGAGTTGACAGCAATTGCAGAAGCACCTCAAGATATTGTTGGGGCGATCGACCTTCGCGGCGAAATTCTGCCCGTGATGGATCTGAATCTGCGTTTTGGATACGCTTGGCAGGAGTATTCTGTGACAGATAGTACGATCGTCATAGAGTGGCAAGAATCGAAAGTTGGTATAATTGTCAATCAAGTTCGCGAAGTTAAGGAACTCTCAGAAGAGGCCATCACTCCGCAGCTATCTTACGGACGAGAGAATTCAGAAGCTTCTCATTATTTTGTAGCTGGACTTGCCCGCAGCGAAGCCAATATTATCATGCTGCTGAATCTCGATCACTTAATTCGATATTCTCCCGAAAAGTCAGAGGAAATCCAGCCTGTTTCTCCAAGCAATGCAGGTAGTGAAGCAGCAGCAGGTGAGGCAGAGACGGAAAATTTACACGGGCAAATAAATGCAAAAGTGTTAGGTAAAACTCCTAAAATTTTGAGCAAGCGTCACGTTTTTTGCCCGCAGGCTACCCCAGAAGAAAAAGCAATTTTTCAATCGCGCGCTAATCATTTGAGGCTGCGAGGCGAGGGGGAAAATGATGCTGCAATTAATATGTCCCTGGCGGTTTTTGTTTTGAATAGCGAATACTTTGGTATTCATTTAGATCTAGTCCGCGAATTTACTGATATCAACCAAGTAACTCCGGTTCCTTGCACTCCCGATCGCATAGTGGGAAATATAAACTTACGGGGAGAAATTGTGACGCTAATTGATATTCGCAGTGTTTTAAATATGTCTTTAAATATGTCGGAGACTGCCAATTATCTCTCTAAGGCGATCGTTGTTGAAGTGGCGGATTTGGTCGCTGGTATAGTTGTTGACGAAATATTAGATATTATATACTTAAATGTGTCGGAAATTGCGGCTGTTCCGGCAGCACTGCATTCTGCCAACCGCGAATATCTACGGGGGACAGCTATTTATGGGGAAAAAATGATGGCTATTCTCAACTTGCAAAAACTGCTGACAAAAGGAGGAGTAGTTGTTGATGAAGAGGTTTGAATCCAGAACAGGACTTACGCAAAGTATATCTGTAATGAGTGCAGTGAAGCATCTAGCTGGATACTTGATTTCCTTCGCAATCCCGATCCAACGCAGAGATCAAAACTGGTAACGAGCGGGACTTAGCATGAGAGAATTATCTTGAAATGCGTCCAGGACTAAAGAAGTTAATTATATCACAATACGGTTCAGTTAAGCTCGATCTCCCTAGCCCCCCTTCTAAATGGGGGGACAAACAAGAACTTACTCAAAATCCTCGCAACGATGGGGGGATGCGACGGGGATCTCTGAGGAATAAATAGTTTTAACCCAAGCGTATTGAGTTATACCAAATCCGCTTTTCAAGCGAGATTTAACTAAGCAATCTAATTTGTGTATTCACGTGCTTAAATTAAGGAGAAAAATATGTTTTCTAAGTTAATAAAATTAAATATTAGAAATAGAATGCTGCTGGCCTATGTAGCGCCCGCAACTATATACTTGGGTTTTCCCGTGCTAGTTTATACAACTACTAATCATGTGTTGAATAATTTTGCAGAAGTAGAAAGGATAGAAAATGTGATCAGAGACACAAATGATATGTCCGCAGGTGCTGAACAAATGGTACGGGGAATGCGCGGGTATTTAATTAATAAAAATCCGCAGTTTTTAAATGATTTTAAGACAGGTGGAGAATTAGCTCGTGAGTCGGGAAATAGTGCGGAGTTGAAGATGGAAAATCCTGAACAGAGAATGCGTTTAGAGAAGATGCTAGAACTATGCAACGAATATTATGACGGTTCTAGCGAAATAGTTGCTTTATTACAAAAAAATAATAGAACTGCTGCCTTGGCTCTCTTTAACACCGGAAAACAGACACAATTTGTGGATGAATTTGTGGAAATAAATAAGCAATTTCGCGACATAGAAGTAAAAGCGATTAAGCAAGCTACAGAAAAAACGAAGCAATCTTTAGTTTTTTTGATATCGGCATTGGTATTTGGTTCCGTGTTTTTATTGGTGTTAGGTGCGGTTATAGCTTGGCTGATTTCATCAGGAATTGCCCAAACTATAGATCGCGCAATTAGCTCGATCGCCACTTCTTCCACTGAGATTGCAGCCACCGTGGAAGAACAGGAACGCATGGCAAGTCAGCAAGCAGCTTCCGTAAATCAAACTACTACTACAATGGACGAATTGGGAGCCTCTTCCAGGGCGACATCACAGCAGATAGAAACAGCCGTGGTTCAAGCAATGCAAGCTTTGAATTTAGCTGGAGGTGGCACAAAAGCTGTAGAACAAACTTTAGAAGCAATGGCAACTCTGAAAACTAAAGTTCAGGATATCCAAGGACAAATTATAGAGTTGAGCGAACAAACAGATCACATTGGTAATATCTCAAGTGTAGTTAGCGATTTGGCTAATCAAACTAATATGTTAGCACTCAATGCTGCTGTTGAAGCAGTGCGGGCAGGAGAACACGGCAAAGGGTTTGGCGTAGTGGCGTCAGAAATTCGCAAACTTGCCGATCGCAGTAAAAAGTCAGGAGCGCAAATTAATCTATTAGTTGCTGATATTCAAAAGGCGATTAACTCAACGGTAATGGTGACAGACGAAGGAACTAAAACAGTGGAATCGGGCGTGAATATTGCCTCAGAAACCGCAGCGGCATTTGCAGGAGTTGCCAATGCCATTAACAATGTGGTTTTGAGTTCTCAGCAAATTTCGCTGAATGCCAAACAGCAATCGATCGCGATCGAACAGGTAGTGCAAGCTATGAACTCTCTCAATCAAGCCGCAGCCCAAACCGCTTGCGGTATCAGTCAAACTAAAGTCGGTACTCAAAAATTGAATGAAGCAGCCTTAGATTTGAAAGCAGTTTTGTAGGAAAGCAATGAATTATGAGTAGTTCCCCAAAAAGGCTAAATATATCCTTAAGAATTAAAACAATTGCTTTGGCGATAGGCCTCGCTACAATTCCAGCGATATTAACGGGAGTAATAACTTGTTTATGGGCAAATGCCAATAAAAACCTAATATCAAATCAGTCGTGTAGTGAGTTGTGAGTTATTATTAGGGGGTTGTTATTTTTTCTTGACTACCACTTCCCAAATCCCAATACTTCGGCTACCCGATCATACAATTTTCTAGTTCTCTATACTTAGACTATGCGAGCGTACAAGTTACCAGTAACCGATTCCCAGTAACTAATGATTAACAATTTTTTCCAAAAAATGCAGCATCGACTGTTGCTGCTCCTAATTTTAAGTACCTTGATTCCAGTATCTATTGTTGGTTGGTATGGAATTTCTTCTTCAACAGAAGCACTGCAAAATTTAGCATTAATAACCCTTAGTGACAGTGTTAATTCCACCGCCAATCAAATGACTAACAAATTGGAAAATCTGAGAGCCGATATTTTGTTTCTCCGCAAAACTCCCCCAGTTCAGGGAATGATTAGAGCTAGAGAAGGAAATGGATTAGACAAACAAACTAATTCAACTTATAAAGATTGGGTTTATCGAATGCAACTCACATTTTTATCTATGATGGAAGCCAAGCCATATTATATGCAATTGCGTTACATAGATAACAGCGGTAAGGAGATCGTGCGCGTAGATTCTGACGGTACCAATATCAAAGTTATTCCAGATTCTCAACTACAAAATAAAGCAGACACAGATTACTTCTCGGCAACTATGAAGCTAAAATCAGGAGAAGTCTATGTGTCTTCCTTAAATCTGAATAAGGAAAGGGGGAAAATAGAAATTCCTTACAAGCCAACAATTCGCTATGCCACTCCAATTTTTAATCCCAAAGGAGAAAGACAAGGCTTTGTCATTACTAATGCTCTGGGTAGCACTCTACTCGATATGGTTAAAAATTTCAATCCTGAACTATCAGACCAATCTTTTATCTTAAATCAAGATGGTTATTATCTGGCTCATCCCAATCCTAAAAAAGCATGGGGATTTGAACTCAAAACCAAGGAAAATGTCAAAAATGATTATTCAGGAGACCTTGTTGCTAAAATACTCTCAGGTGGCCAGGGAAATATTGATAATAGGGAGCTAGTGATTAGCTATAATACAGTTTTTCCCAGCAAACAAAATACCAATAAGTTTTTAGTGATAGTGGATAGTTCACCCAAAAAACTGCTATTTTATTCCATCGATTCGCTTCAAAAAATAGCAGCGTTGATTGCTATTGTTTCCCTGGCTGTGGTGCTGGGATTTGGCTGGTTTTTTCTCAAACAGATTGTTGCTCTCATTCGGGGGCTGATTTACCAAATATCCTCATTTTCAATGCAAATAGAATCTAATATGAATAGGCAAGAACAAATAGCAGATAGGCAATTTGTTTCGGTCAATCAAACAACTATAACTCTAGAAAATTTGGGCAGATCTTCCCAGCAAACAGCCGAGCAAGCTGAGTCTGTTGCCATTGCCGCTCGCCAAGCTTTAAATCTAGCCGAAGAAGGTACTAAAAAGGTAGATCAAACTCTCAATCAAATGCTGAATCTTAGAGAAGCTGTGGTGGCAATTTCTAAGCAAAATCATCGACTCGACGACAGCACGAGTCAGATTGGCAATATATCGACTCTCGCAAGTTTGGTTAGCGATTTAGCCAGCCAAACTAATATGCTGGCTCTCAACGCCGCTGTTGAAGCAGTCAGAGCCGGCGAGTACGGTAAAGGTTTTGCGGTGGTAGCAAGCGAAATTCGTAAGTTAGCAGATGAAAGCCAACAAGCAGCACAAAAGATTAATGGTATTGTTCCAGAAATTAAGGGCGCGATCGACTCCACGGTGAAAGCAACTGAAGATAGTCGCAAAACGGTTGCAGAAGGGGTGAAAACAGCACAAGATACGGCAGAAGCTTTTACGGGTGTGAGGGAAGCTTGCAATCTGGTGTTTGCTAGCAACCAGCAAATTTCATTTAATGTTAAACAGCAGGCGATAGCAATTCAGCAAGTAGGTGATGCCATGAGTTCTATGAAGGAATCCGCGTCTCAAACAGTCAGCGGCATTACTCAAGTTAAAATTGGTACTCAACAACTCACAGAAGCTGCATTTAATCTTAAAGAAGTAGTGTAGTCATTAGTCATTAGTCATTAGTCATTAGTCATTAGTCATTAGCAATCGACTGAGTATTCAACATTATTATCATTAGCAATTACCCATGAGCCATGCTCAATTACCTATTACTCAATAACATATATGATGATTGAAGATCAAGAACTTCGAGATGTATTTAAAGTCGCTAGTCAAGAACACTTACAGAAACTAGACGACGGATTGCTGTACTTAGAACAATATCCGAGCGATTTAGCTAAGTTAGAACAATTGTTGCGGGAAACCCATTCTCTTAAAGGTGATGCTGGGATGCTGGGAGTAAAAAATGTAGCATCTTTAGCTCATCAAATGGAGCATATTTTGGGAGCTGTCAAACGGGGAGAAACTCAACTGAATTCGGATATTAGCGATCGACTTTTGCAAGGTTTAGACGCCATGCGGAAACTCGTTAACGAAGCCGTTACCGGCGAAGATTCCGGCGTTAATACTTTTTACATCCTCGCTAGCATGATGGGTGCTTCTAGTCAGCCACAGCCACAGGCTGCTGCCTCAATAGTAGATCCCTCATCTTCACAAGTACCAGAACAACCCTTGGTAGAAGCGCAATTTACTGAGCCTTATACCAAAGAACTAGAAACAAATGTTGAAACTTCTGAAGTCCTTAACTTAGAGAAAAATTTCTCTTTTTTACCCCTACAATCCAACCCAGAATTTCTACTGGAAGCTCAAAACTTGCCTGCACCTTCTGGACCCGCCACTGAGTCGGCTTCGCAGTCGGCAGTTACTGCATCCTCAACCTCATCTTACCGCATTGAAACCATTCGCGTTGCTACTCAAAATTTAGACGATTTAATGACTCAAGCAGGGGAACTTACTGTCACAAAAACTCGGCTAGGACACCGAGTTGCAGATATCGAACAAATTACAACTTTGTGGGAAGAGTGGAGCCGAGAATATTTTGTAACGAGCTTGACCGTTGATCGGATGCAGATAGATGAAAACGGTATTAAAGCCAGCGGTAAATTTAGCCAATTGCAGGATTACTATCAACGTACAGAAGAACGTTTAGAACGTCTCGGAACTTTAGTCAACCGCTTGAGAAATCGAGTTTATGAAGATACTGCTAGACTCGAATTAATCACTGAGGCATTAGAATCAGGAATTCGCACTCTGAGACTTCTGCCTTTGTCTACTATTTTTAATTTATTTCCTCGAACTGTTCGAGATTTAGCAAAACGGGAAGGTAAAGAAGTTGCATTAGTGATTGAAGGAGGCGAAACCACAGCAGACAAACGCATTTTAGAAGAAATGAAAGACCCTTTAATGCACATGCTTAGAAATGCGATCGACCACGGCATTGAAACTGTTGAGGAGCGGAAAAAACTAGGTAAACCTCCCGTGGCAACTCTCCGAATTAAAGGCTATAATATTGCTAGCAATATTATTATTGAAGTTGCTGATGATGGTCGGGGACTAAATCTAGAGAGCATTAAACAAACTGCTGTAAAACGCAATATTTGTACGCTTGAACAACTGGTCGAAATGACCGAAAATCAAGTACAATCTTTGATTTTTACTCCGGGTTTTTCGACCAAAAAATTTGTTACCGAAGTATCGGGGCGCGGGGTGGGTTTAGATGTAGTTCGCACTAATGTTGAAGCCCTAAAAGGTAGTATTCAAGTAGAGTCTTTACCGGGAAAAGGATGCACTTTGAGGCTGCAAATCAGCACGTCTTTAGCTACAGCAAATGTATTAATTGTCACAGTTGAAGACATTCCTTATGGTCTGCCAGTCGAGTTTGTAGACACGGCACAACTGGTGTCTCAGTCTGAGATATTTGCTATAGAAGGTAAGGAAACTATACTTTCAAAGGGTCAGCCTCTGTCAGTTGCTCATCTGACAGATTTACTAGCATTAAACAATAGAAAAGGGTGGCAAAAAAGTCGGTATCTGAGACAGGAAACAGGGAGTGAAATTTCGATAAAAAATCAAAACTACTTCCGAAATTCAAGCTCTGCAAAAATGCCTTGTATTGTTTTGAAAGTTGGGGAGGAAAGATTGGGATTATTTGTAAATGCTTTGATAGACGAACAGGATGTGGTTATGAAACCTCAAAGTCTATTGCTGAAACGGGTGCGAAATGTTTCGGGTGCCACAATTCTCGGTACTGGGGAAGTTTGTATGGTACTCAATCCCCACGATTTGATAAAATCTGTACGCCAGCAAGTTTCGTCCCGTGGGGTTTCTGGTGCGCGATCGCAACTTGAGACAGCCAGCAGAAAACAAGTTATACTATTAGCAGAAGACTCGATCGCCACGCGCACTCAAGAAAAACGCATCCTGGAAGGTGCGGGTTACGAAGTTGTGACTGCGGTAGACGGATTGGATGCTTTCCATAAATTAAAAACTCGCGATTTTGATGCTGTGATTTCTGACATACAAATGCCAAATTTAGACGGTTTGGCCCTGACTATTAAGATTCGGGAGCAAAAAGAATACAGTGAGTTGCCGATAATTTTAGTGACATCTTTGGCATCGGATGAAGATAAAAAAAGAGGGGCTGATGCGGGGGCAAATGCTTATATTCCTAAAGGTACTTTCAATCAAGATGTGCTGGTAGAGACACTAAAAAGGTTAGTTTAGTCATTAGTCATTACTCCTTGGTTAGGAGGCATTTGTTATTTACTACCAATTAGCAAGGTTTAATATCCAGTGTCCCGTGCACCATTACCAGTGCATCGATGCCCAATGCCCAATACTTTGACTACGCGGTTACTGAGCGACTCGTGCTGAGCTTAGCCACTCGCCCTGCGCGCCTTGCCCGCTAAGCTTCGCCGAAGGGAAGTAAGTCGAAGGGTAGCACAAGTGCCCTATTCCCCAGGGGGGTTTCATTTTCTTGTAGGGGCAAACCCTCGTGAAGAGCCCCGATGCCTAAAATGCCCATGAAATCATCTGTGGGTGGGGGCTGGCATTCTTAGCACCGCCCCTACAAAAGCCTGATTTTCCGTAGGGGCAATCCCCCCGTGGTTGCCCCGAAACAGCCCCATTTCCCATTCCCCATTCCCCAGCAAACTGATGTTATCGCCCATTAAACTATTGTTAGTTGAAGATTCTCCAGTCGTTACGATCGTCCTCAAACGCATTTTTGAGTCCTCGCCAGACATCCAAGTTGTAGGAACTGCTTGCAACGGATTAGAAGGACTAGAATTAATTCCCAAAGTTCAGCCCCAAGTAATCTGTACGGATTTGAACATGGCACCAATGAACGGGTTAGAATTTACGGAAGAAGTAATGAAGAAATATCCACTGCCAATTTTAGTAATTAGTGCTTCAGTGCAAGCGAATGATACTCAGAATGTATTTCAAGTGTTAAAGGCTGGTGCATTGGATGTTTTTCCGAAACCGATTGGCGGGTTGATATCTGACTACGATCGCCTAGCAAATCAATTAATAGCTAAGGTAAAAATCCTCTCAGGAGTTAAAGTATTTACACGGCATCAAAAAAAGACGCCACTAGAAGATAATAATCAAATTTTAAAAATTAACCAAGCACCAGTTCCTAATTACAAATTTTCCAACGAAAATGTTAAATCTTCAACTATTAAAGTATTGGCCATAGGGGCTTCTACGGGGGGACCACAAGCGCTGTACGCGATTATTTCTAAACTTCCGGCTAGTTTTCCAGTGCCTATAATTTGCGTTCAGCACATCAGTGAAGGTTTTTTGCAAGGATTAGTTGATTGGCTGGGTAATGAATCGAAACTGCCTGTTAAGATAGCTTCTTTTGGAGAATTGCCACAAGCAGGAACTGTTTATTTTCCGCCAGAAAAACGTCATTTAGAATTGGATTCTCAAGGGCGATTTATTTATTCAGAAGCTGCTCATGCTGCGGGACACTGCCCTTCTGTAACGGTGACATTTAAGTCGGTAGCTAATTTTTATAGTCGGGCAGCAGCAGGGGTTTTACTGACAGGAATGGGTAGAGATGGTGCTGACGGAATGTTGGCTATCGCCAGAGAAGGGGGGTTGACAATCGCCCAAGACGAGGCTAGCTGCATTGTCTTCGGAATGCCCAAGGAGGCGATCGCCCTTGGTGCCGCCCAATATGTTTTACCTGTCAGTGCGATCGCTCCCCTACTCCTGGCTAAATTAAAAATTTAGGACTTACCTCGCAAATAGTGCAGAATGCCCCGCCCCTCGACTTGTTAAAGAAGTCGAGGATCACAGAGCGCGATCGCAACTTTTTAGTTCATTAATTACTCAAATTACTTGATTAATTACTCAAAACTGACTTTTTTCCCTAAGTCCGATTATTTGATTTTAATAAACTTACCAATTACCTCGCGCAACTTATCGGCATCAAACGGCTTAGTTAAATACTCTGTTGCTCCCGCCAAACGCCCCTGTACCTTATCAAATGCTCCATCTCGCGCTGTCAGCATTACGATCGGCAAATTCTGAAACTGAGGCAAGCTCCGCACTGTGCGGCATAGTTCCAATCCGTCAATACCCGGCATCGAAACATCCAGCAACAAAACAGAAATTTGTTCGTGATAAATCGTTGACAAAGCATCCACTGCATTGTCGGTTACGAGAACTCGAAACTCTTTGCTTAAGGCCTGTTTAACAAGTCCTTGCATCACGACGCTATCATCAACTGCCAAAATAGTTGGTACTTGACTGCTACTTGCAGACATATTCTTCTCCCTGTTTATTTATAGTTCTTGAAAATACAAAACATACTTCGTTCAGTTATTTTTTGAGCGTTGCCTCTACCCAATAATTGTCAACTCCCTTGGAGCGTTAGTTGAAACTTTACCCCTGTTTTTTTACCTCAAACTCGAAAAAAGGGATTGGGAGAGTTGTCGATCGGCAATTACAACAGTTGCAAAATGTGCATCCGGGCCCAAAATCCCTAAAAAGTCGAGTTTGAACAACTATTGTTACAAAGTTTAACATCTTACCAATCTTTTGTAATTCATCTCCTAACTGTAGTTGAACTCCTGGTTAAGGCACAGCTCGGTAAAGGACAGTGGTATTGTGGCACAAACCCCTGATTTAAATCTACCAGCAAGCCAGCTACCCACGATTAGACAAGTCTGTTAAAATACAATTAAACTGATAAAAAAATTATAGATAAGCAATAGTCATATATTTTGGAAAGCTGCTTCCTCCCAACAGAGGCTCTGAGATTTAGAGAGCCGGAGGTATTCAAAAGCATAGTCAACTGGAAGTATAATTTATATAGTCTTAGATCTGGGGTGCTCTAACTCCCATAACTCAAAATTTTCCATATCGGTCAAGAGGTTAGTCTGAATTCGGCGCAAGCAACCTGCGCTGAAGTTGCGCCCAGAGTCTCCCAGCACAGAATTCATAGCTTGTTTTTCAAGGGAAGTATTGAGAAGGGCGGTTGCCAGCAACTAGACGGGCAGTTACACATGATGAAATCACCCTTGCCTCTTGGTAAAAAAGTGTTCAAGCTCCATAATATTGATTTGTATCAGCTTCTTGGCTCTGATCCAGAGGCTTGCTTGGACAGTTTGGTCGGTTTGGCAGCTCATATAAGCCGAACTCCTATTGCTTTCTTGAGCTTGATTGACGGTAATCGCCACTGGTTGAAGTCGCAGTTAGGTATCGATCGAACTTTGGCTCACCGTTACCTGAATTTTTGCGCTCGGGCCCTGGACCCAACTCCCGAAGAGTTCGCCCAGAGTTCAAACTCAAACTCGGAATTTGACCGGGCAATTTCTTTACAACAACCGCCAGTTGCTCCCGAATTTGCGAGGGAACTCCCTATAAATTCCTTTAAAGAACTGCCTGCCGCCATTGTTCGAGACGCTTCCACAGATATGAGATTTGGCGAGCATCCGCTGATCGTTTTCTACCCCTTCGTGAAATTTTACGCCGGCATCCCAGTCATGACCTCAGAGGGGCAGATGCTGGGAGTGCTATCCGTCATGGACTCGGTGTCGCGAGACTTGACAAAAGAAACGATAGAAGGTCTGCAAGCTTTGAGTCGGCAAGTTGCGAGTTTGGTGGAGCTGCGCTGGCAATTAGTCAAAGCCCAGAAACAGTTGCCAGAGGTAGAAGATATCACCTCGGACAGCCAGAAAATCTCGGAGTTAGTTCCTGGCTCGAACCGATCGAGCTTGTCTGCGGTACATACGCCACAGAGCAGCATGACAACAATATATGGAACAAAAAAGCTCCCGACGCTGGGAGAAACAGGCAAATCTCAATATGTGTGGGAAGCTTCAGCGGGCATCGGGCGCGCGGACGATACTCAACAAACCCGAGAAATCGTTGCCGGCTCCGGCGACACATCCGATCGCCAACTAACGGCAACGTCCCTACAAGAGCGAGCTCGCTTGGGTTCCCTGCAAGCTAAAGTCGGTGCAGCCCTTGGACAAGGCGGGAAAATATCGGTCATCCTCAACCGGTGCACCGAGGCAATGGTAGAGTATCTCGACGCCACAGGGGTGAGCATCTGGACTTTTAACCTGCAGACAGAGCGGTTAGAATTGCAGGCCAATTCAGGACTTAGCAGCCAAGAGTGGGCAAAAGAAATAGAAGATTGGGTACGAACAGAAGCGGGAAAACTCCAAACTGCTCCTGTGTGCCTACTGTCGAACCCGTCTCTGTGCACCATTGCCTATCCGCTGATTGTGGAGGAGCGACTGGTGGGAGTGATGACTCTGTGCAGTAGCGCTTTGGCAAGCGAGGGAGCGCTAGAAGTTCTGGGTTGCATGGCTAACGCCATCGCCGTGGCGATCGATCGCCACGCAGCCCGAGAAGAATTGTTGAGCCGCCGGGAAGGCTTGCTCTTCGGTCTCGCCAGCCAGATGCGGAATTCCCTCGACCTCGACAAAATTTTAGATACGGCTGTCAACGAAATTCGCAGCTTGTTGCAGGTTGACCAGTGCTACTTTTTGTGGTACTCGATCTCGCGAGACGGGCAGCCAAGCTTTGCCATCACCCACGAGGCGGCAAATCCCGAACTGAAAGAGCGGCTCACAGAATACCCGATCGAACAAGTAACCCTGCTGGCCGAGAAAATTTGCCACCGCCAAACGCTCCGGATCGGCGACGCTGCAACAGCACTGTGCATCGAACCGCCCACGCGAGCTTTTTTGAGCAGTATCGGGATTGTTTCTAACCTGCTGCTGCCAGTCAAGACTCGCTCCGGTCAAATGGGTGCTGTAGTTTGTAACCATTACAGCAGCCACCGTTCCTGGGCGACGAGCGAAGTGGAATTGCTGCAAGCGGTGGTGGATCAACTGGCGATCGCGATCGACCAAGCCGAACTCTACGCCCAAACCCGGGCGGCAGCCTTAGCCGCTCAAACTCAAGCCCGCCAACTGACGGAAACTTTGCAGCAGTTGCAGCAGAAAGAAGCTCAGCTCATCCAAAACGAAAAAATGTCCTCTCTTGGTCAAATGGTCGCCGGCGTCGCCCACGAAATTAACAATCCGGTTAATTTTATTTACGGCAACTTGACTTATTGCAAGCAGTACATGAAAAATCTGCTGGATTTGCTGCACTTGTATCAAAAGCATTACCCGGAGCCTTGCCCCGAAATTCTCGACAAAAACGAAGAAATCGATGTTGATTTCCTAGTGCCGGATTTGCTGAAAATTCTCTCTTCAATAGAAATGGGAACTGAACGCATCCGCCAAATTGTCCTGTCTCTGCGGAACTTCGCGCGGCACGACGAAGCCGAGATGAAGCCGGTAGACATTCACGAAGGGATTGACAGCACGCTGCTGATTTTGCAGAGTCGCTTGAAGTCAAACGGGCTAGTGCCAGGAATTGAGGTAATTAAAGACTACGGCGACTTGCCGAAGGTAGAGTGTTATCCCGGACAGCTCAACCAAGTATTTATGAATATTTTGGCGAATGCGATCGACTCTTTGGAAAATCAGCCTCCACCTAAGACGATCAAAATCTCGACGGCGGTAGTGAACCAAGACTCGGAGGCTGATGAGTCAGGAAAGTCGAGGGGTCAAGTTGTGGTGATTCGGATTCAAGACAGCGGGCCCGGATTGCCCGAAAAAGCTAAATGCCATTTGTTTGACCCTTTCTTTACGACGAAACCTGTAGGCAAGGGTACGGGGCTCGGCTTGTCTATCAGCTACCAGATAGTGGTGGAAAAACACGGAGGAAGTTTGAATTGTATCTCGGAACCTGGACAGGGAGCGGATTTCAGGATTGAAATCCCGGTAGCTCGCCCCCCTGCGGTCAAAGCATAAACCTGCGGGCGATGGGTTCCAAAAACATTTTTTAAATTTTATTGTCAAAATGCTTGACAGATTCCCGTGTCTGGGTGTTACTATATTAAATGTTGAGACGTTGGGGCGTCGCCAAGTGGTAAGGCAGCTGGTTTTGGTCCAGCCATTCAGAGGTTCGAATCCTTTCGCCCCAGTTAAATTGTATCCAGTAAATCAATTGTTAAACTCACCGTTTAGAGTTAGCGCTTGGCAGACGAGAGAAAAACGACTTCATTACGACAAACTTAATTAGCACTTGCTCATATCATGTCTGATCGAGTGACCGTGATTAAAAGGGCGGGTTTTTGAGATTGTCAATTATTGGCAGATATTTTTCGTGAACCCGCCCTTACCCTATTAACCCTCTTCTGTCACTCTGGGAAAATAAAAGTGAGAGCCAAATTTTTAACTGTAGATAGAGCGGGGATTTGAGCGTTTATTTTCTAACAGAATGGCGGAAATTAAGATTTTTTGATAAAAGTCTTATGCTCTAAGGATTGCAGATTATTTCTTGCCGAAAGTGACAGAAGAGGGTTAAGGGTAATGGGCCGGACATAGTATCATAGGATATCAGAAACCGGGTTTATTTATGCGGGTTTTACCTAACCTAAAAGCATAGAGTTGTGGTCAAAAAATTGTTTTTTTTGGCCGTCAGTACCCATTTTTCGCAGAAACAGTTGTTTGTGCATAATCTCACTTTTGACCGCGCCGGAATTGTAAAATCGAGTCAACATTCAACACTCATATCAAATCCGGTTGCATTGGAATGATTAAACCACTGTTGACGCAGAGAAAACAGAGGAAGAGAACATAGAGATGAATAATTCCGATGTTACCGGATTTGATATCAACCATCCTTCAGTTTTTCGACTAACAGTCAACAGTCAACAGTCAACAGTCAACCGGCCCTACTCCATATCACTCCAAAGTGCTGGGACCACGAGCGTTTAGCCGATCGAAAACGTATCGAGAAATTGCCGGAAATGTTGTTTCGTCCTTGGCATAAGCCGGATCGTCTGCAAAAACAACTAAGATATAAATCGCGCGATCGTCTAAAGTTCTGACAAAAGCCGCTTCGCTGCGGGATTTGGAAGTATAGCCTACTTTGGAACCAAAATAAATATTAGTTGGTAAAGATTCGCCAAGAAATCCTTTTATTGAATTGCTAGGGTCATTTTTCCATGCCTTGGGGTCTAAGTCTCTAGTCAGCAAGTAAGCCATTTTGCGACTAGCGACGCTGGAAACGGCTTGCCTAGTATAGATTTCATATATTAATCTGGCCGCTTGGTCGGTAGTTACTTGATTGCGAATCGGCTGAGAAGCATCGCCCCGCAATTGCAAGTCGCGACCGATTGGTCCTTCTTGTCTTAAATAGTATATGGGATAATTTTTGGTGCTTATACGAAGATCATTGTAGCCTGCGGACTGGAAAAATGTGTTAATTTGAGTGCGCTTTTTCAGCCATGTTTGCAACTCTTCTCCTGCGAGCCTGCCGCCGGATTTTGTATCTGTGATTTTGTCTAAAATTCTGCTGGCAGCATCGTTGTTGGAGATGCGAATCATTTGCTCTAGGTCGTTTTTAAAGGCAGATTCTCTTTGCGTAATGATGCCTTTTTCTATGGCTGAGTAAAACGCTGCCATCCAAAATAACTTGGCAACACTAGCGGGAAATCGGAGAGTTTGATTTTGATATCCGGCAAAGGTGTGACTTTTGGAATTGCTGACATCAAATAAGGTAATTGATAGCCGTTCTGCGGGCATCCCTTTGGTGGTTGCAATCTTCACCGCTTCATCAACAATCCCTTGCAATTCTTGAGAGTAAACTGGATTGGGAGGTGTTTTTATGTTATAGCTAAAGGTAGGCTCGCTTTGACGATCGGCTAAATTGTCCGATGGTTCAATTGTCGGAGGCGAGAGTGTTTCTTGAGGCGAGACGGCCTGTTTAGCCAAGATGACTGGCGGTTCTGGGGGACGGCGAATTCTGAACGGTATTGTGACAATCCACCCGATCGCGATCGCCCCGGCAATTAAGCACAGGATATTACGGTATTTTAAGCGAGAAAATTTCGTCCTGACTCGACGACGGGATTGGACAGGAGGCTGGCTGCTTTGGCGTCGTGGCCGGAGTGGGCCTAGGGGCTCGATGGGGCGTCGGGCGGGAATTGGGCGTGGGCGGCGTCGGCGTTCTACTTGCATTACAGTTTTGTGCTATCAAACTCGCACGATCAGTTTATAATAGGGCGGCGTCTAAATGACAAGTGTATCGATCTAGTCCGCTGTTGCCAATTTTATCTGTCTACTAGGCTGATTGAGACTTCTAGTAATTGTAAAATTTTCAGGATAGCACTGAGTTGAAGCAAAATCCTTTGAAAAACATGAGAAATTTTTGGAGTCTGGCTGTTTTGGGATTTGCGATCGTCGGCGTGAATAATTCTTTGATCCCTGATGTTTGGGCATTTCAGTCTCAATCTGCTACGGGATATGTTGTCGATGGACAAACAGCAGGACAGGGGGCGGATCTAGCGTTTTCCTTGACGGGAGAAAGCGAAAATCTGGAAATAAAAAACAAGCAAAGTGTTTCCAGTTTTCCGAGTATGTTGTGGGACTTCAACAATTTAGCGGAAATTTCCTATTCCGAATTGCTGAAAGTGCTTGCGAGACGATCGGACTCCAATAATACCGAGAGAGAAACCGTTGCACAACCTGAAGACATAGCACGTTTTGAAAAGGTTGTACAGTATGCAAAACAACAAAATTTGCACGATCGCTCGATCGGAGAAATTGTCCAGGCGATCGCCAATAACTTTCTAGGAAAGCCCTACGCCGCCGGGTTGTTGGACAAATCCGGCGAAGAAAAGTTGATCATAACTTTGAATAAATTTGATTGCGTTTTATTTGTAGAAACCGTTTTGGCGATCGCCAGGGGCGTAGCAGTACAAGATTACGACTATCAAAATTTTGTCGATCGCCTAGAACAACAGCGATATTTAAACGGTAAAATTAACGGTTATTGCAGCAGATTGCATTATTTTTCCGAATGGATTAATGACAATCAAAAACGGCAAACAGTGGAAAATATCACCGCTGAATTAGGCGGAGTGCCCATGAATAAAACACTAAATTTCATGAGTCAGCACCGCAACAGTTATCCGCAAATGGTTAAAGACGAAGCAACTTATCAGTGCATAGTCAGCCAAGAAGCAGACTTAGCCAAAACTACTGTTAATTACATCCCCACAAATCAGATAAAAAGTGTTTATTCTCAGTTAAAACCGGGGGATATTATAGCAGTAGCGACGGAGGTTAAAGGATTGGATGTCACCCACACGGGTTTAGTCTACCGCAATGCTGACGGCAATATGGGTTTAATTCACGCTTCGCCGGCTGGACAGGTTACGGTTGCTTACGACTTGCAGAGATATATTAGGAGAGTCGAAAGTGCGATCGGCATTGTGGTAGCGAGGGCGAAAACCCCTAATTAAATTAGTTTGTATTCGTAAAGTGCATCAGCTTGCATTATTTTAGCTGAAAATTTAAAATTTCTGTGTTGACGAACCCTACAAACTCTGTTGTGGGGTGGGCTTCTAGCCCAACCGGAATATACAAATTAAATGCACCTGGGGGGGTGACAAAGAGGCCTAGGAGATAGACCGAATCAGGGTTGCAGCCCGCATACCTTGTTGATAAAAGCGACGTTTATTTCGAGTTAACTTCATTAACTGTTCCACTTCATCAGAATATTGTTCGAGATAATTAACCCACTTTTCTCCCGCTTGCGCCAACACCAAATGTACTCCGTCTTCGATATCTTTTTTTAGGTTCTTGACGCCGACATACATATTTTCCTACCTGCTTTTTCTG